>CAZZJU010000022.1:0-20181 GCA_964654805.1 uncultured Thermotogae bacterium
AACAAGCAGCACGGCCACCTTGTCGAGGAGCAGCTCTCCCCCCTCCCACCCGAGAACATAATCACCGAGCCGGTAGGGCGAAGTACTGCACCGTGCATCGGACTCGCTGCGACCATTATCGCGCGACGAGACCCGCGTGGAGCGATGGTAGTGTTGCCGGCCGATCACGTAATCAAGGACGAAGATCGATTTCGCAAACTCATCAACGCCGGTTTAACCATCGCAAGCAATGGAGAGTATCTCATCACTTTAGGAATCACTCCGCGGCATCCGGCCACTGGGTACGGATATATCCAAGGCGGAGACGTGTTCCTAGAACTAGAAGGTCTGGAAGCGCTCAAGGTGGAACGGTTCACGGAAAAGCCGGATTATGAAACCGCAGTCAGTTTTCTTAAACAGGGAGGGTACTTCTGGAACAGCGGCATGTTCATGTGGCGCGCTGATACTATCCTTGATGAAATTGAGGTTCACCTCCCGCGCCTCCACGCTGGTCTGAAGAAAATAATGGATCATCTGGGTTCTCCCAACTATCAAGACATCTTAACCAAGGTCTATTCATCCCAAGAGACAATCTCTATCGATCACGGAGTGATGGAAAAAAGTGCTCATGCGCTTGTCATTCCCACTGGCGAAATCGGTTGGAACGACGTCGGGGACTGGGCAGCATGGGCAGAGCTATTCCCTCGTGATGCTGCAGGCAACGTGATCCAAGCCCCACATATCGGAATAGACACAAAGGACAACGTAATTTTATCCCGCTCTACACGAGCCAATGGACGCGTTATCGCCACCTTGGGTGTGTCTAACCTCATCATTATCGAGACCGACAAGGCCATTCTGGTGATGGACAAGGATCGCGCTCAAGAGGTAAAGCGACTTCTGAAGCTTACTCGACCGTGACCGTCTTCGCCAGATTGCGAGGTTGATCGACGTCAGTCCCACGCAGTACGGCAATGTGATAGGCAAGTAGCTGAAGGGGAACGGTGTAGACCGCCGGAAGCGCAATCTCCTTCGCACGCGGCACAGTGAGCACGTGATCAGCAAGATCAACCAACGCAGGATCGTTGGGTTTGTCCGTCACGGCAATAACGACTCCTTTACGGGCCTTCACCTCTTGGATATTAGATAAAACCTTATCGTAAGCAAAACGCTCCGTTATCAGAACTACAACCGGCATTTGCTCGTCGATCAATGCGATCGGTCCGTGCTTCATCTCACCGGCTGGGTAGCCTTCGGCGTGGATGTAGGATATTTCCTTAAGTTTCAGTGCTCCCTCAAGGGCGATCGGGTACAGCGGGCCGCGCCCGAGGAACAGGAAATCGTGTGCGGTGTAAAACCGTTCGGCAAGTTCCGTAACTTCGCGTTCTAAGGCAAGGGCAGAAGCGATTCTTCCAGGAAGCGCAGCTAATTGTTCAACCCTCTCTTCCAAGACTTGCGGCGGAATCCTCTTCATCTTCTGTGCAAGGCAAAGTCCGAGTAAGGAGAGTCCAGCAAGCTGAGCAGTGAAGGTTTTGGTGGCAGCAACTCCAATCTCAATACCAGCACGGGTGTAAACTACTCCATCCGCTTCTCGTTCAACTGCCGAACCAACTGTGTTCACCAGTGCGATAACTTTGGCTCCGCGTTCCCTCGCCTTACGTACCGCCATCAGGGTATCGACCGTTTCACCTGATTGGGATACAGCAACGATTAGCGCCTTAGAATCGATGGGCACAGTGCGATAACGGAATTCGGAGGCAATCACCGCATGCACTGGAACATTGAGAATAGACTCCCATTGATACTCAGCAACAAGTCCAGCGTGATATGCCGTTCCACAGGCAACAATGTAAACACGGTCGAAATCAGCAGGCAACTCCGGTAACTCCGGGAAATCTATCCCTTGCTCCCCCAGCTTTTCCCGCACAGTCTCCCCCACAGCCCGTGGCTGCTCGTGAATCTCCTTCAGCATGAAATGCTTGTACCCACCCTTCTGGATGGCAAATGGGTCACTTGACACCGGCCGCGCTGCACGTGTAATCTCCTCCCCATCTCTGGAGAAAATGCGGAATCCATCCCGACGGACTTCTGCCACTTCACCATCGGAAAGAAAAACAACTTCTTTGACCTCGCCCAAGATCGCCGGGACATCTGAACAGATGAAACTACCACTAGAGCCTTCTCCTAGAATGAGAGGACTACCCATGCGCGCCGCTACAAGTCTATCTGGGTCATCCTCAAAGAGAACGGCGAGAGCAAACGCCCCCTCAACTTCGTGTACTGCTTCACGCACTGCTGAAACAATATCCCCTTCATAATATTCCTCGATCAGATGAGCAATAACCTCAGTATCGGTCTGAGATCGAAAAATATGCCCCGCAGCGGCAAGGCGTTCCCGAATCGGGCGAAAGTTCTCGATGATCCCATTGTGTACGACCGCGATCTTACCACGGCAGTCAAGATGAGGATGAGCGTTCTCTTCTGTTGGCGCCCCGTGTGTCGCCCACCGGGTATGTCCGATTCCGATGTGAGCGGATAACCCACGGGGAATAATGTCCCGGCCGAGTTCCTCTACCTTTCCCACACGCCGAAAAGAAATCAACCTCCCGTTCTCAATGACCGCGATACCCGCCGAGTCGTACCCTCGGTATTCCAAGCGTTTGAGCCCGGAAAACAGGAAGGGAACTGCGTTCTTCTCACCAACGTAGCCAATTATTCCACACATACCAGCCTATTGTCTTACGCTCCAGAGCTTGCTATAATGAAGCGCCAACGGTCCATTTTAGACCAAAGGAGAATAGCGATGCGAGAGGCAGAAATCAAGGCGCTTTTAATTGATCCATTTAATAATGCTCCGGTGATCCTGCTCAAGGATCTTCACTCCAACAAAGCGATGCCCATATGGATCGGAGAATCCGAGGCGATGTCCATCGCCCTTGGGTTGCAACAGAACAGCTTTCCACGCCCTCTCTCTCACGATTTGATGAAGGAAATCATCGAGTCGTTGCATGGTAAGGTGGAGAAAGTTGTGATTAGTAACCTTGAGGAAGGAACATACTACGCCACGATATTCTTACGCCGTTCTGATGGAGAGGTGGTGGAGGTCGACGCGCGTCCCTCGGACTCCCTTGCTCTCGCTCTGCGTGTGGGCAGCCCGATATTCATTGCTGAGGACGTATTCGAAGCTTCCGCGATTGAGTCACCGTTCGCCGAAGAAGATGCGTTCCATGAGTTCGTCGACTACCAAATGGACCTCTCTCAGTTCAAGAAGTTCATCGGTTAGCCGTGTATCACTTCAACGCCCCGAGGCATGGTAAGGACCTCCTCCGGCGTCAGTCCCTGGTTAAGACTGAGACGTTCCAGTTCGATGCTTGTGCTTCTCTTTCCCCCTGAGAACACGACAACCTTGCGGACGAGAAATGTCTCAGGATCGATCCACACCATCTGGCGGAGATTCCCGGTTTTCGGGTCGCTAGCTTCGAGGATAAATCCACCTTGAATTGAAGATCCGCCAATACCGCTCTCTATTCGGCCAATGCCCTGATCAATAAATCTCTCTCCTCCTTCATTCAAGCAGATGGAAAACGGCTTATAAATTACGCGACCGGCAATCGTTTCAGAAAGCCGCAATGGAGAATTGAAGAGCTTAACATTAAATCCAGCGCTTCCCCGTACCACCTTCAAATTAACCCGACCCGCTTTCCAATCGGACTCAAGCTGCTTCAAGCTGAGGATGGCAAGCCCGAGATCAGACAGGGGGAATCCTGCCCACCTTTTCACAATAATCATGTCTTCTTGGGGAATGTAATGCGACAGGAGATCGCGACTGACAGTAAACAACTCATCGCGCAAGGGCTTAGGATCAAGGTAGCGTACTGAAAGAGCATTATCGGTTCCGTGCACAAGCCGTATAAGCAGGCGGGTCGGCTGCGAACTTCTCTCGCTTGAGATATCGATCACTGCCTCGAGGTCCTTGATGCGATCGAACGCCGTCTGCACCCGCCAGATCAGACCATCAGGGCGCATTGGATCATGTTCATTTAACATATATTGCTCGAAAGCAGCCACCCCGACGAGCAGACTGACGAAAATACCGATTCCAAGAAGAATCAAGTTTTGACTGTTCATCGAGTATGATTATAATTCCTTAAAGATGGGCATGCAATCGGAACTATCGGAACTAAAGGAAGGAGGACAAAGATGGGTGGGCTTATGAGCGGACTGCGCAAGGTGCAGGAGGCAGATGTCGCAGGGAAGACTGTACTTGTGCGGGTGGATTATAACGTGCCACTGAAGGATGGCGAAGTAGCAGATGACGCCAGAATAGAAGCATCTTTACCCACGCTTCGGTACCTATTGGAACGGGGGACAAAGCTCGTGCTTATGAGTCATCTCGGACGACCGGAAGGAAAGGTCGTGCCCGAACTAAGACTTGATCCGGTCGCAAAGCGGTTGGAAAGCATCATCGGTCGGCCGGTCAAGAAACTCAACGACTGCGTAGGTCCGGAAGTGGAAAGGGAGATCTCCACCGGCGGCCCCGGAGATATTTTCCTGCTAGAAAATCTCCGTTTCCATCCAGAAGAAACGACCAATGAGCCCAGCTTTGCACGCAGTCTTGCTGCGCTCGGCGAACTTTATGTCAACGATGCTTTCGCCACATTGCACCGAGCTCATGCGTCCACCGTCGGCGTTCCGGACCATCTGCCCGCATATGCGGGAATGCTTGTACAACGGGAGATTGAAGCCCTATCCCGTCTCACCGATGATCCTGCCCGGCCGTACATTGCAATAATCGGTGGGAAAAAGGCGCGGAGTAAACTCGGAGCCTTACGCGACTTGCTGGACAAAGTCGATGAGATTCTAATCGGTGGTGGAGTGGCGTTTACCTTTTTGCGGGCTGAGGGGAAGGACGTCGGTAACTCGATAGTTGATGATGATCTGCTCGACACCATCAAGGAACTTATCCGCGCCGCGGAGGAGATGGAAGTGAAGATAATCCTGCCGCGCGATGTCGTGATCGCGAAGGAGATAAGCGAAACCGCGGAGACAAAGACGGTGCGGGCCGATGAAATTCCGGATGGTTGGATGGGACTTGACATCGGTCCGGAATCGATAGAGCTGTTCCGCGAAGAGATAAACAAGGCAAAAACGATCGTATGGGCCGGCCCCATGGGGGCGTTCGAGTTCTCCCCATTTGCTGGTGGGACACGTGCCATTGGAAAAGCCCTAGCTGCTTCGACTGCCTTCACAGTAGTCGGTGGAGGTGAGACAGGAGAAGCGGTGAAAAAGCTCGGAGTAGCAGATGGAATTTCCTACATTTCCACAGGAGGCGGGGCTTGTCTTGCTATCCTGCGTGGGAAAAAACTCCCTGCTCTAGAAGCGTTGAAGGAGTGAGTTGCTGAGTTTGACACTCACCGCTATAATAAATCAAGAACTGCGGGCATAGCTCAGGGGTAGAGCATCAGCTTCCCAAGCTGAGGGTCGCGGGTTCGAATCCCGTTGCCCGCTTGAGCGTGACGGTCGGTACCCCCGCAAAAAGGAAGGAGGGGGATGGATCAGGTTCTAAAAGCTTCACACATAATTACCCTCAGCGACCTCGAGGCTCGTGTCCGTGTATGCACGAAGTGTCCATTAAACAAAAATAGGACCAATGTGGTTTTTGGCGAGGGAAACCCACAGGCGGAAGTGATGTTTGTGGGAGAAGGCCCCGGGGAAGTAGAAGACCAGACGGGTCGACCGTTCGTCGGACCAGCTGGCCAGAAACTGACGGAGGTCCTCGCTTCAGTTGGAATTA
Organism: uncultured Thermotogae bacterium; assembly: GCA_964654805.1. Classification (GTDB taxonomy): domain Bacteria; phylum Bipolaricaulota; class Bipolaricaulia; order UBA7950; family UBA9294; genus S016-54. Next base: position 5,774 of record CAZZJU010000022.1, read on the forward strand.
AACGGGATGAGGTTTATATCACAAACGTCGTCAAATGCCGCCCTCCTCAAAACCGCGTTCCCACAAAGAAAGAGATGGAAGCGTGTTATCCCTATCTGGAAGCCCAAATAGCATTGATCAAACCGAGTTTGCTCGTCACTTTGGGAAATACCCCCACCCAGTGGCTTGTGCCAAGTGCGGGAGGCATTACAAAAGTGCGCGGAACTTTTCTCAACTGGCGCGGTGGAATCAAGGTGTTTCCGATGTTCCACCCAAGTTATCTACTACGTAATCCGTCTCGGGCTAAAGGGAGTCCGAAATACCTAACTTGGTTAGATATACAACAAGTGAAAAAGTGGATGGATGAACACCAAAGAACTTAAAACCCCGGAAGAACAAGAACGCTTCGTGACTGATGCTCTCACCCGTGCTGAGGAACTTCGCAGGCGGGGAAAATTTGATGAGGGAATCCACCTCTTGGTGGAAGCGCTCAAATATGGGATAAAGAAAGAAGCGATTTACTTTCGTTTAGGGAATATCTACATCGACTCCGGTGATTTATCGCGAGCGGAATACGCATATAAGCGAGCTCTTGAGGTAGATCCTCACCATGTAAATGCAATGCATAACCTCTCTGTAGTGTACAAACGGCAAGGCAAGATCTCTCTTTTCGTCAAAACTTATAAAAAAGCACAGCGGATGGAACTCCGCCATCCACGCAATATACCGTTGAGTCCGGAAGAAAAAAGGCACCTTCGACTGCTCGGAATCCGTTGGGGCCTTACGATCCTCCTTGGTCTGGCCGCAGTCCTTGCCATTATGTACTGGATACTACGATAGGAATTTCCCCATTATCCGTTTGATCTTACTTTACCGATCGGGTATAGTCTTACGTCGTTCACCACCTAAAATCTTGAAGGGATGCCTGTGACGAGAAAGAGGATTTATACCATCGCGAAAGAACTCGGGATCACTAGTAAAGAGCTGATCCAAAAACTTGAAGAGATGGGAATGCCCGGACTTAAGGCGGCAAACACGGTTGACGAAGAAGAATATGCTTTAATTGTCAACCTATATAAGGAAGAAACCGCCCCGAAAGCTCCGGAGCAGAAAAAGGAAGAACAGCTGAAACAGGCGCCTCCACCGGAAGAACACGCAAAGAAGCGGGGTGAACCTCGGCCTCCTATAGTCTCCGTTCTTGGTCATATCGACCACGGCAAGACAACCCTTCTGGATGCAATTAGGCATTCCCGGGTTGCGGCGAAGGAAGCAGGAGGAATAACCCAACGGATTGGAGCATATCAAGCTGAGATCAATGGACGAAAGATCACGTTTATTGACACCCCCGGACACAAGGCGTTCACCGGAATGCGAGCAAGGGGAGCACAGGCCACCGATATTGCAATCCTCGTCGTCGCTGCTGATGACGGAGTGATGGCGCAAACGGTGGAAGCGATAAACCACATACGCGCTGCCGGGATCCCAATGATCGTAGCAATCAACAAAATAGACAAACCGAACGCAGACATAAACAAGGTGATGAACGATCTGGCCAAGCAAGGACTTACTCCGGAGGACTGGGGTGGAGACACGATCACCGTTCCCATCTCTGCTCTTAGAGGGGAAGGAATCGACGACCTGTTGGAGATGATCCTTCTTGTAGCTGAGATGGAGGACATCCGCGCTGATCCACGCGGTGAGCTCGAAGCGATCATCATCGAGAGTCATCTCTCCAAAGGACGCGGCCCGGTGGCAACGGCGGTTGTCCGTGACGGAACACTGCACGAACGGGATTTCATCGTCGCTGGCACAACTTACGGTCGTGTCAAAGCCTTGATCGATGAAACTGGACAACGTGTACGTGAGGCCAAACCAGGAAAAGCGGTAGAGATTCTCGGATTGGAAGAGGTTCCTCCCGTTGGAACCAAAATCGAAGTAAAGAAAAACCTGAACGAAGCGAAACGCACAGCAGAAAAACGGCGGGCACAAAAGACGACCCCGCGCAAATCACGCGCACGGATGAGCGTGGAAGAGCTCTTCCGTGAAGCAGCAGAAGAGGAGAAACTCCAACTCATTGTGAAAGCGGCTTCCACCGGAGCGTTGGAAGCTGTGCGACGTGAGATCGAAGGGCCCTCCGGCGACGATGAGGTGAAGATTGAGTTTATTCACACCGGAGTGGGAGCAGTGTCCGAAAGTGACGTCCTGCTTGCAGCGAGTGTAACTGGTAATTGCTTGATCGTTGGATTCGGGGTAAAACCCGATTCCAAGGCCGTTCGATTGGCAGAGCGGGAAGGAGTGATCATCCTCACCTACGAGATCATCTACGACTTGATTGATGAGATCGAACGAGCGATCAAACGGATGCTTGGACCACAGTATGAAGAGGTGAAACTCGGGGAAGCGGAGGTGCGTAACGTATTCAAAGTTCCGGCTGGAATTGTCGCCGGATGTTACGTCACTGACGGAAAGGTCGTTCGTGGAGGCAAGGTGCGGGTGATGCGAGGTAAATCAGAGATTTATACGGGCGAGATCGCATCCCTACGCAGGTTCGAGGACGACGTACGCGAGGTGCAAGCAGGAAGGGAATGCGGGATCCGAATCAAGGACTTTGACGACGTCAAAGAAGGCGACAGGCTTATCGTCTTTACGTTACAAGAGGTTCAAAATTAACTGCAAAAATGAAGGTGGGGCTTCTCACCCTGGAGATCAGGCTGCCAGCGGTTACATCGCTCAAGGAGAAAAGATCCATCCTTCACGGGCTGATCGCCGATATCGAGCACCGTGGTCCGGCGTTCGCCGCTGCTGAGATAGACGATCTCGACGCGCACGACCGTGCAACGATTCGCATCGCGCATCTCTCTAATGATTCCCGATATACTGATGCTGCTCTTCGTAAATTACAAGCAGCATTGGAAAATGGACGAGGATATCTGGTGGAAGAAGCCAAGTTGGAGATCATATGAGTAAAGGGCGTACACACGCACGGTTGTGTGAGGAAATCAAACGGGAAGTTTCCCAGATCGTCGAGTTTGAAGTGCGCGATCCTCTCCTTCGGGAAGCAATCCCCACCGTCATGGAAGTAAAGCTATCAGTAGATACCCGCTACGCAAAAATATATATCGCGCTTGCCCAGGGAACACGGGAGGAGAAACTGGAGGTAATAGCGGCTTTCCGTCGGGATAGTGGCTTTTTCCGAACCGAGCTAGCCCGCCGTCTATCGCTGCGGTACACACCGCAGCTTGAATTCCTACTGGACGAAACAGTAGAGCGCGCGATCCGAATCGATGAACTCCTTACCCGTGAGAACAATGAGATCGGCGCAGGTTAAACAGCTTATCCGCATTTCCCTTACTGATTCCCGTATCGTTGCCGTATCATTATTGTTTTCCGTGGCTCTCTTCGCGGCAAACCAACAGGCGACCCTTTATGACATACAGAATCCGAGGTGGGTATTTAGCATGGGATTGCTCATTCTCTTTTCCCCGATCGCCCACTCGTTTATCTTGATCCGCGTACGTTCTCTCCTCAATCGAGAGTCAATCTCCTTTATCAAACGTGGGCTCGCTGCAAGTGCGGCGTTCTACCCCCGGCTCGTCGTGGGAGAGATTCTAGTAAGCCTCGCTACCGCAGCGGGACTGTTCCTCCTGCTGCTTCCTGGAATATACATGGGGTTGAGATTGAGCTTCTACAAACAGGAGATCATACTCCATGGAAAATCGCTCCCTGCTGCATTACGCGCAAGTATGGCTCTTACCCGTAGCTGGTCCACTATAGGATCGATTCTCCTCATCCTTGCTCCAATCTATGGTGTAGAGATGTTGGTAGGATATCTTGCTGGGAGTATCGCATTGGGAGCGTGGGGCGTAATTATGGCAATCCTTGCCGCAGCAGCCGGATTTTCGTTGATGAATGTTCTCATTACAGCTGTATATTTAGAGATGGAGCCTCAATGATAATCCATGTCGGGACGGAAAACTCGCTCAAAGTCGAGGCGGTCCGGGCTGCATTCAAAGTCGTATTCCCCGAACATCGATTAAAGGTAATTGGGAAACCGGTTATCACCGGTGTGCCATCTCAACCGTTCGAGGAAGAAGTAGTGGCTGGAGCAATAAACCGAGCTCAAAAAGCTCTACAAGGGGCGGATTTTGGAGTTGGGATTGAAGCAGGACTTGTGAAACTTCCAGGAGCCGCTCGTTACCTGAACCTCCAAATCTGCGCAATCATTGACAGATCAGATAAGCTATATATCGGGAGCGGTCCGGGGTTCGAGCTCCCTCCACTGCTCGTGACAAGGCTGCAGAGTGGTTCAACCCTTAATCGAGAGATGAGCTATATCTCTGGCATTCCTCAAATCAAGGAGAAAGAAGGAGCAATCGGTTATCTTTCCAAAGGAGCGATCAACAGATTCGCTGCAACCTATGAGGCGGTGCTCATGGCACTTATCCCCTATATGCGTCATGACCTATTCTCGAGGTGAGTGTTGCCAACTGGTAGTAGAAGTGCTAACATAATATTTGTGCGGGACGTGGCGCAGTCTGGTAGCGTGCTTGCATGGGGCGCAAGAGGTCCCCGGTTCAAATCCGGGCGTCCCGACCAGAAGAAACCGGCTACTGTCGGTTTCTTATTTTGTTACCGTGAACGAATCGATCGGGGTGACCTCTGGCACTAGATGAACCTCGTCATCGTAGACACTAGCTATCGGTATCGCCTCCACTCTGAGGACCGCACCCGCCACCGACAGGCGCATGTAGTGCAACATTCCGTAACGACTGAACACTGTCCCGTCCGCAATGACATCAGGTGGGGGCAGAAGCGGCGCTCCGCCTCCACCAGTGACTATATAGTGAATCCCATCAATGTATAAGTGCTCGTAGGCGTGCTCTTCACCGCTCAGTACCACTTTTACCCCGTATCGCTCGAAAAGCGGGACCCATAAATCGCGCAGCGTTTTATCCACTCCGCCAGGAAAGCTGGAACTGTAAATCGGTCGATAGGTAAACACGACTTTGAACGCAGAATGTGAGCTCGCAAGATCGGATTTCAGCCACTCCGTTTCGGCCTTAAGCTTATCCCCTTTTAAATTGGTATCGAGTCCAATACAGTGAACATTTCCATAGTCGAACGACCACCACTCCTCGTTTTTCCTCCCCCCTCCCGCTGGGAGGGGAAATACCTCATAATACAGCTGGCTTTCACCCACATTGGCGTCAGGAATAACGAGGTAAGGATGATCGCGCGTAAGGCCGTCCGTAGCCCAGAAAAAGTTTTTGAACAATTTCATATTCGGCGATTCCACAAGCTCTCCCACGTTTACTACAAAAGCGGCGTCCGGCTCATTTCGCGCCATCATCGACGCGACAAATTTATGTCGGTCAGGCAAAGTAGAAGTTCCCCCGTACACTAAAAACGAAAAGTGAGTACTGTCCGGAGCCGCAGTGACAAATCTTCCAACCGGAGTTTTGTAAACTGCATCCCCCTCGTAAACTACGAGCTGATACCGATAAATGGTAGCAGGAGATAAATCTCCAAGCCTGATTTCGGCGATCCCAGAATGAGGCTCAAACGATAGGGTTTCGGTCCAAGCTCCGCTTTTCCGGTATTCAGACTCAGTAGCATAATGTACGTCTGCTCCCACCGGTCGAGAAGTATTCCATGATATCGCAACGAAGTTCTTTCCAACAGCCCCAAGAACCGGGCCCCAAAGAAGCGGGCTTTCCTGCTGTGAATAAGCAAGACACACAAACAGAACAATCGCCGCTACAGCGACCAGTATCCTGCGCATCGGTCACCACCCGCAAAAGATTTAAACCATTCTCTCACAAAGTCCCGTTCATTGTCAACTCTTGCTCATGTGCGAACCGGTCTGCACTGGCTGGATTACAAGAGTATCGAACGGTTGCGGGGGCAGTTCAGTGACGGTATTACCCTCTACCTTGGCTACTGGGATCATCTCAATCTTCGCTTCGTCTCCAGCTATAGTGACCCGCATATAGTGCAGGAGTTTAGCTCGTTTCACTGAGCCAGGAGTCGGCTGATCGGTGAAGCCGCCCAGAGGTGCTCCGCCTCCTCCGGTGACGATGTAATTAACCCCGTCTTCCACCAACCTTTCGTAACTATGACAGTGTCCAGAGAAGACGGCGGTGACTCCGTATTTTTTGAAAATCGGGTGCCATAACTGCCGTAAGCCGGTGTTACCAGGCGCATACTCACGATCGGAAGAAAAGAGAGGATGATGGAAAAACACGAAAATAAATCGTTCTCCGCGTGCCTTAGCTGCTGCCAAATCATTCTTCAACCAACTGAGTTGTTCTCGATTCAACGCAAACCCATGTGGAAGAGTAAGAACATTCGAGTCCAACCCCACAAGGTGAACAATTCCGTAGTCAACGCTCCACCACTCCTTCTTATCTCTTCCGCCTCCAGTCGGTAGAGCAAAGCTCTCATAGTACAATGGCGAATTGTGTTCGTGATTGCCTAAAACTGTCAGATATGGAGCATCCTTAGCAAGCGAGGAGATTGCAGGGAAAAACCGGTCATCCCACAGTTTCTCTACCCCACCAGTTTCAACTAAATCCCCTGTATGCACTACAAATCGCGGATGATCAGCGTTCATTGCTTTTACAACCAGTTTATGTCGCTGCATATATGTGCGTGTATCCCCATATACATCGAACACAAATCGCTGTAACCCAGAACTGGACGTCCAGAAACTTCCCTGCTCGCTCACAGTGGAAGACGCTCCTGAACCGAGCTTCACCTTATAGACATACTCTGTGTCCGGTGACAAATTGTCCAGCCTAACGTGATAAACATCGTTTTCTGCTGCGCTAGCAGCGGATACGTTTACCCTATTTGAAAAATCGCCGTTTTTTTCATACACCACTTGTGGGGCATAGTACACAACGCCATCTACAGGATGCGCAGTTTTCCAGCTAATGACCATTTCCGATGTCGTATCGTTTCCCAATCCGAGGTAAGGGGTGCGCGTGAAGACCGGCGCTGGTTGATGATGCAACCCAAGCCCCAATATGAGTATGAGGAGAATGCTTCCCAAACCGATCCAATCCTTCCATGCCCGCATCTCTACTTCCTCCTCATTGGTAGAATACCCATCTTTTGCTTAATCTCATTTGGATCAATGTGATAATGAAGATAATAACAAACAGGATGTTGGCTACAGCCGCGCCCCGGCCAAGATGCCATTCGCCCCATGAGGTGTTATAGAAATAGATCATCATCGTCATTGCCGAGTGCAAGGGTCCTCCGCTCGGTCCGGACCAAAGTATGAAGATCTCCTGGAACACCTTAAACGCTCCGATAATGGAAATGATAAACACGAAAAATGTAGTTGGAGAAAGAAGGGGTAAAGTGATATGGCGAAATCGTGCCCACCCTGTGGCCCCATCAACTTCAGCGGCTTCATAGTAAGTCCTGTCTATGCTCTGCAGTCCAGCAAGGAAGATCACCACATCGAATCCGAGGAACCTCCATATTCCCATCAGTATCACTGCCGGCATAGCAAACTGGGGCGTGTTCAGCCAATCTATAAGCCGAATGTGAAATAGAGTATGCAAAAAGTAATTCAGCAAACCGTAGTCCCGATCATAAATCCATAGAAATACCATCGAAGCTGCTACAGTATTGGTGATATATGGGAGGAAAAACGCTGTGCGGAAGAAAGACCGCCCCCTTATTTTTGAGTTGAGAAGCACAGCGATAAACATAGCAAGCGCCATCGTTGGAATGACGCTTCCGAGTACATAATAGACGGTATGCCACAGTGAGAGCCAGAACAGATCATCGTGGAATATCCTGATGTAATTCTCCCACCCGATAAACTCTGGATTCCGTATCCTCCAATGATAGAAACTAATCCAAAAAGCTTTAACAAAGGGATAAAAAGTAAAAACTCCTAATATAATAAGTGCTGGTAGCAAATAGAGATATGCCCGCGCGGTATCGCGCCAGAACTGCGTACTTCGGTACCGTTCCAGATCTATCGTGGGGAAACCACTTCGTTTCATCATTACATTAGGGGGAGGGAATTACTCCCTCCCCCTGTTTAGCTCACTCTCCCAGGTACTCAGTATCAATCTGCTTAGCAGCGGCGTCCAATGCCTCCTTGGGAGTCGCCTTCCCGAGCATCACTTGCTCGAGGGCGGTGGCGATTGACTGGCGGATGTTGTACATATTCGGATGGTGCGGGTAGACAAAACCGATAAGGGCCATCTTCCCACCCGCTTCTGCTTCCGGGTGCTTGGCGATGAAGCTCTTCCATTCATCAGATGCAACCGCGGACTTGCGGATCGGAAGGTATCCGGTTTCCTCAGCCCACTGTAACGTCGCCTCTTTGGAAAGGAGGAACTTCACGAACTCAACTGCCGCGTCCCGCTGCTCCTTAGTCGTCCCTATCTGGAACACACCGACATTTGTCCCCTGGATTATGCCGTCTCCATTCTTCGGGCCTACCGGAAGGGGAGCGGTCATCCAGCCGTGTTTGCCCGCGCTCGCTTTAGCGACGTACGGGATACCGGCGGAAGAGCCGATGTACATGGCCACCTGTCCATTACCGAACGGGCCTGACAGGTAATTGGTCTGATACAGACTGTATTTCCTCAGCTTGAGGAGGTATTCCATCGCTTGAATCCCCGCCGGGGAGTTGATCAGGCACTTCTTCATGTCATCGCTTAAGATCTTTCCACCAGCTTGATGGAAGAAATTGATGAAAAACTCAGCGTATGGCCGGATTCCAAATCCATACTGATCCGGTGTACCGTCACCGTCCTTGTCAACCGTTAGGTCTTTCGCCATCTGTAAAAGTTCATCCCAAGTCTTGGGGGGATTCGGAACGAGATCGGTGTTGTAGAACAAGACCATTGCCGATTTGTTGAACGGAACGGTCATCAACACATCTTTCCCATTAACCACATAAGTATTCGAATCGATGAACGCCTGTGGAATGTCATCGATCACATCCTGCGGAATTTCCGGACCAAGCGGGAGCAAGGCATCCGCCTCGAGGAACTTCATCGTCCAATCCTCATACATCTGCGCCATCACCGGCGGAGTACCAGCGGCTACCGCTGAAAGCAGTTTCTGCCCCAAATCGCCGTAGTGGCCCTGATAAACCAACGTAATTTGTATATTGGGATGAGCCTGCATAAATTCATCAGCAAGCGCTTGCAACGTCGGCTGATGCCCGCTGGACATAGCATGCCAGAAGGTAACCTCCACCTTGTCCGCTGCAGTTACAATAATCCCAAATCCCAGCACGCCAAGTGCTAGCACCAATACTAACAAGCTTTTCTTCAACACAAAAATCACCTCCATAGGGTCTTGTCTCCTCAATTTCTATTCCAACTGTTTGCCTCCTTCCCTCTTCTCATCACCTCCTTTGTCTCACTGCTTCAAACCACTTCGCGCTATACCCTGAATAAATTGCTTCTGGGCGATGAAGAACAGAATCAAAATCGGCAACATCGCCATAAACGAGGCGCTCATTAAAAGCTCGTAATCGGTTCCCACATCCGATCGAAAGAATGAAAGTCCGACCGGGACGGTACGCATCTGCGGACTGTTGGTCATAATCAACACCCACAAAAAAGCGTTCCAGCTACCGATAAATTTAAACAGGGCCACACTTGTGATCCCAGGACGGGAAAGCGGAACCATTATCCGCCATAAATAGCGAAATCGACCGCAGCCATCGATGCGCGCTGCATCCCATAAATCGTCCGGAATGGTCAGAAAGAATTGGCGGAGAAGGAAAATACCAAATACGGAAGTAATCCACGGTATGATAAGAGCATAGTATGTATCGATCCAATGAAGGCGTGTCATCAGAATGAAGTTAGGCACAAGGAGCATTTCCCCTGGGATCATCATCGTGCCCAGAAACATAATGAACAATGGCTGTTTCCCGAAAAAGTCCATCTTGGCGAAAGCGTAAGCGGCGAAAATTGTCGTGATTACTTCACTCACGGTAGTTACGATCGCGATGAAGAAACTGTTCAAAAAGTAACGGCCGAACGGAGCAGTATTCCATGCCTTAACGAAGTTTTGCCACTCAAAATGGGAAGGTATCCACTTGGGCGGCATCACCAAAACCTCGTTGGCCGGTTTGACTGCCGTAGAGATCATCCACAGAAAGGGAAGAACCATCACTGTAGCGCCGAGTAATAGCAAAAAATATGTGGTAAAGAGGTACGCCCGGCGTTGCACCCTGTAAGAGCGAGTCTGCAAGGTCGACCGTGTATTCAATCTCCCCCTCCAAAATTTAGTATACTCCTCTCACCCCCTATCGGGCAAATTACGGACGAAGTTCTTTCGACAAGGACCTTTTTTAGGAGGGTGATAATGGCGGGACGGCTGGAAGTTATTACAGGTTGCATGTTCTCAGGTAAAACCGAGGAGCTCATTCGTCGACTGGAACGGGTGAGAATTGCTCGCGGAAAAATACTTTTATTTAAACCTACTATAGACGACCGCTATAGTACCGAGGCAGTAGTTACTCACTATGGCCGTGAGTTCGCCGCTTATCTCCTCCCACCGGGGGAAGAAACAGTTGAAAAGCTAACCGAAATAGCAGGCTCGCACGCGCTCGCGGAGAGCACAGTAGTAGCGTTCGATGAGGGAAACTTCTTTTCGGAAAGATTCCCCGATCTGTGTGAACAATTGGTAGAGATGGGGAAAAGAGTGATTGTAGCAGGACTTGACCTTACCTTCGCCGGAAAGCCGTTCGGACCTATGCCTACATTAATGGCTCTCGCTGATGAAGTCGTCAAGCTTCATGCGGTATGTGTGAAATGCGGTGCCCCTGCCACTCGCTCCCAACGCTTAATTAACGGCAGGCCTGCCCCACCAAGCGATACAGTGATCAAAGTCGGGGGAAGCGAAGTTTACGAAGCGCGATGCCGCGATTGCTACGAGAAAGGCTAATCATATAACTTGACGGGGCTGCAAAAGGTTGATAGGATAAAGCATGGCATCCGGCAGCCCAATACGCGAAAGAGTTAATACCAGTACTCATTCTACGTCTGAATACGCGATTGAGCTGCGCGGAATCGTAAAGCGTTTCCCCGGTGTAATAGCAAACGATGGGATCAACCTGAAGATCCGTCATGGAGAGATCCATTGTCTTCTTGGAGAGAACGGCGCGGGTAAAACCACCCTGATGCGGATTCTCTATGGCCTTTATCAACCCGATGAAGGAGAGATCCTGCTAAACGGAGTCCCGACCCGCATCCATTCTCCCCGGGATGCCCTCGCACACCGCATTGGGATGGTGCACCAACATTTCCGCCTTGTTCCCACCCTCAGTGTGGAAGAGAACGTCATCCTCGGATTGGATGAGGGTACAGGCCCATTCCTTAACCTCCGTAAGGTGCGAGCAAAAATCCAGAAGATCGCCAATACCTATGGGCTTTCCGTAGACTCGCGGGCACAGGTATGGCAACTCTCCGTCGGACAGCAACAGAGAGTAGAGATTATCAAGGCGCTGTACCGCGATGCGGACATTCTGATCATGGATGAACCAACGAGTGTTCTTACCCCTCAAGAAGTAGATCAGCTTTTTTCGACCCTACGCACCCTGGTAAATGATGGGCTTACCATCATATTCATCACCCATAAACTTGATGAAGTAATGGAAGTGAGTGACCGCGTCACTGTGTTGCGTAAGGGAAAGGTAGTTGAGACCCGACCAACAGCGGATACGGACAAGGAAACGTTAGCCAGATTAATGGTCGGTCGTGAGGTCGTGTTCCGCCTTGAGAAGAACCCGCTTCATCGTGGAAAGAAGATTCTCGAAGTAAAAGACCTACATGCACTGAACGACCGCGGTCTTCCTGCGCTTCGCGGAGTAACGTTCGAACTTTATGAGGGAGAGATTCTCGGAGTGGCCGGAGTGTCGGGAAATGGACAAAAAGAGTTGGCCGAAGTCCTTACCGGCTTACGCCGGGCTACTCGCGGTAAAATATTGATGACCGGGCGGAATCTGACGAACAGATCAGCACGGGAAATAACTGATATAGGCGTAGCACATGTTCCCACCGAGCGTAAAACGATGGGTACAGTTCCCAACATGAGTATCAAGGAGAACTTGATTCTTAAAACTTACCGTAAACCTCCATTCGTGCGAGGAGTGCTAGTTGACTACCATCGTGCTAAGGAAAATGCAAAACGCCTGATGAAAGAATATCAAATCGCCGCACCCAGTGAAGAAACTGCGGTCAAACTCCTCTCTGGTGGGAACATCCAACGGGTGGTACTGGCACGCGAACTCTCCGGCAATCCACGATTAATCATCGCCGCACATCCGACATATGGCTTGGATGTAGGGGCAACTGAACAGGTGCGCCAGATCCTCCTCAAGCAGCGGGACCGCGGCGCTGGAGTGCTCCTAATTTCGGAGGATTTAGAGGAGGTTATGACACTGTCCGACCGGATCATGGTAATGTTCAATGGCGAAGTTATGGGAATCGTCGACGCTGAAGCCGCCAAGATCGAAGAGATAGGAATGATGATGGCGGGGACAAAAAAGGAAGAGGTAGCCAGTGCACACACTTAAGTGGATCAACATCGAGAGAAGACCGGTCCCCTCGGGTCGGACTATCTTCATTGTATCCATCCTTGCTATTGTTGCCGCGTTGATTGTTGCTGCCATCTTCTTCGCCAGCTACGGGATTTCACCCATCCGGGCATATGAAGCGATCATCAAGGGAGCTCTCGGGAGTTGGCATGGATTCAGTGAGACACTCCGCCGCATGATTCCCCTTCTTCTCTGCGGTGTAGGACTGACCGTTGCGTTCCGTGCTCTCTTCTGGAACATCGGAGCAGATGGACAACTTCTCCTTGGTGCGATCGCCGCTACGTGGGTAGCGCTGTTTTCGGGATTCCCTAGCCCACTTCTCATCCCAGCGATGTTCCTTGCCGGTTTCCTTGCCGGGGCGCTGTGGGGACTTATCCCGGCTGTACTTAAAGTAAAATTGGGAATAAACGATGTCATCACCACGTTGATGATGAACTATATCGCTATGTACATCGTGCTCTGGTTAATTCACGGTCCGTGGAAAGGTCCAAGCATGCGCGGATTCGCCTATACAGATATGTTTCCGCAAGCAGCACGACTTCCTACAATTGGAGCAACGCACGTGCATTGGCCTACTTTGTTAATGGGACTCATCATCGCCTTTTTGATCTATGTTATGATAAACCGTACCCGCAGCGGATTTGAAATTAGAGTGGTAGGAGAAAATCCGCACGCGGCTGGATTCGCGGGGATAAGTGAGTTTAAGACGATCGTCACTGTAATGATCATCTCCGGAGGACTCGCCGGGCTTGCTGGAGTGGGAGAAGTCGCTGGGGTACACCTCCGGCTCCTCGATCCAACTCAGATCTCAATGGGATACGGATATACTGCGATCATCGTCGCCTGGCTAGCACGTAAAAATCCCCTCGGGGTTATTGTAACCTCGTTTTTCTTTGGGGTGCTCATGGCAGGCGGCGATGTAATAAAAGTGAATTTGGGGCTTCCGTTTCAATTGATAAACGTGTTTAACGGGTTAATCATGTTCTTCCTCATCGGAAGCGAAATTTTCATGCATTACAAGGTGAGTATTCGGAGGCGGTAGCAATGGGTTGGGAGTCATGGCTCATCTCAACGTTCGCACGAGCGTTAGCTTACGGAACTCCACTCCTCCTCGGAACTTTGGGTGAAATCTACGCCGAGCGGGCGGGAGTGCTTAACCTAGGGATCGAGGGAATGATGATAATGGGAGCGTATTCAGCTTTCGTAGTTACGTACAAGACAGGGCATCCGTGGCTAGGGGTTCTCGTGGCTGCGGTCGTAGGAGGAGCGTTCTCCCTGATACACGCCTTCGCCAGCATAACGTTAAAGGCGAATCAAGTTGTATCCGGACTCGCTCTCACCATGCTGGGGTTGGGACTGTCCGGAGTTCTTGGACGAGGTTGGGTCGGACTGCCATTGTTCACCCCGCTACATAAGATCACCGTGCCCGTACTTTCGGCAATCCCGATTATCGGCCCCGGCTTTTTCACCCGCCAAAATCTGCTTGTCTATATAACCATGCTTCTTGTCCCGATATTATGGTACATTCTGTTTCACACCCGTATTGGGATTACCATTCGCGCGGTCGGTGAAGACCCTGCTACCGCTGACTCTCTCGGAGTGAATGTTGCTCGGGTACGTTACCTGTGCGTAATTGTCGGCGGAATATTCGCCGGGTTAGCCGGAGCTTACCTGTCCGTCGGATACCGTCCGTCGTGGACAGAAGGAATGACCGGGGGTATGGGCTGGATCGTCATTGCTCTCACTATCTTCGCGTTCTGGAACCCGGTTTATGGCTTACTCGGTTCTTACTTCTTCGCCGCGTTGTATCACCTATCGTACCGCATGCAGGCATGGGTAT
>CAZZJU010000023.1:0-19500 GCA_964654805.1 uncultured Thermotogae bacterium
CCGGCGGGATGGTCGTAGAACAGGAACTCGATGAGCGGATGCGGGGCGGCATAGCGCAGGTTTTGGTCACAGAGCTTGACGTCGACGCGGGCCTGCGCTTCCGGCTTGTGGGCTAGCTCCAGGGCGTACTGATCGGCATTTCCCTCGAACCATCTTGATATTGTGCTGTGGAGCGGTTGTAATACCGCAAACACACCGGCGATGATGATGAGGAAAAGCGGCAGGGACTCGATCCCGTTTCCCAGGCCGAAAATCCGGGCAAACGGGGCGAGTGCGAGATCGACGACGATAAAGCCTGCAAGGAACATCGCCGAGAAGATCGTGATCCCCTTCCAGATGTCTTTGTGGACGTGATGCCCCAGTTCGTGGGCGATCACCGTTTCGATCTCGTCGGGGGTGTAGTTTTCAAGGAGCGTGTCCGAGAGGATGATCCTCCGGGTCGCCCCGATCCCGGTAAGGGCACCGATCGCCCGCTTTGTCTTCGCCGCCGCTCCCATCTTGAACACCCCGATAACGTTTACTCCAGCCCGTTCGGCCAGCCTCCGAAGCCGTTCGACGAGATCTTCGTCGGTAAGTGGCTCGAACTTGAAGAAGAGCGGCATCAGGAGGACCGGCGAGATGAAACCCATCAGGAGGATGAACCCAGTGGCGATCAGCCATGCACTGAGCCACCAGATATGAGATTCGACGATTCCGATGTAGAGCGCCGGAATTGCAAGCAGGAACAGAATGATGTTTATCACTCCACCCTTCAGCTCATCCCCCAGCCATGATCGGACGGATTGGGTGGAGATCCCGTATTTCCGCTCGATTTGATGGCTCCACCAGTCGAACAGCGCGTCCACGAGAAAGAACCCGACGGCGAATATCGCAGTGTAAATCAGGTTGATCAGCCATGTGTTGTCGGTAAACCCGGATACAGCGCGGGCGAGCTTGGATGAACCGAACGCGGCGAACAGAAGTAACAAGGCGAGAAGAGCAGCGTAGTGAACGAGCTTGAACCACAACCTTTCGGCATGATAGTGCCGCGCTTTTTCCTGCGTTTTCAGATCGAACCCATACTCTTTAATTCGGTTGTTCATGCTCTTCGGATTATAGCGTCGGGGCAGACCAATCGGCCAACTCTTCCGCTTTATAACCGCTAATGTTTATGTCTGACATTTCCTCTGTGAATAAACCACGTGAGCACCCCGGCGCCGCAACGCTCCCAGCCTGCGTGCGGACGCGGGGCACTCACTATATCTTTCGGTTTTCTACCAGGTCGCCTTGGCGTTCCGGCCCCGCGGTCGTCCACGGGGGCGGTAGGACCTCGCACCCAGCCGCGATTGGGCGGGTTTCATCGTCAGGAACTGCCGTTCCGGGATGAATGCCCCGTACTCGAAGCCGTCGAGCCGTCGTCGCTCGATCTTCTCCCCGAGGACCTTCTCGATATCGCGCACCATCAACGCATCCGCGTATGTGGCCAGCGTGAACGCTTCTCCAGTCCGATCGGCGCGGCCAGTGCGGCCGATGCGGTGAGTGTAGGCATCGACTGTATCGGGCATGTCGTAGTTGATCACGTGTGATATGTTCGTCACGTCGATCCCACGAGCTGCGATGTCGGTGGCAACGAGGATATCGTACCTACCGCTGCGAAAGCCGTTGATCGCGTTCTGGCGCTGGTTCTGCGTCATGTCTCCCTGCAGCGCTGCGGCGCGGTACCCCTGCTTCTTCAAGTAAGGAGCGAGGTTGCGGGCGCGGTGCTTGGTCCGCGTGAAAATCAGAACCCGGCCGGTCGCGGTACGCTTCAACAGCGCAGCGAGCAATCCCTTCTTGAGGGTGTTCGGCACCGGATAGAGAGCGTGGGAGACCGTCTCCACTGGTGCCATCATCCCGATCTGCACTGTGGTGGGATCCTTGAGGATCCGATCGGCAAGGGCGCGGATATCCCGCGGCATGGTGGCCGAGAAGAACAAAGTCTGGCGTTTCTCCGGAAGGTGCTGGATGATGCGGCGAATGTCGGGGAGGAACCCCATGTCGCACATGCGGTCCGCCTCGTCCAGCACCAGCACCTCCACACGCGATAGATCGATCGCTCCCGCGTCCATGTGATCAAGCAATCGACCCGGACAGGCGACCACGATCTCGACACCGCGGCGCAGCGCCGCGAGTTGGGGGCGCTTGCTCACACCTCCGTAGATGGAGACGCTGCGTACGCCCGTCTCTCTGCCGAGCTCGATCGCCGCCTGGTGGATCTGCTCCGCCAGTTCGCGCGTCGGTGCGAGGATGAGAGCGCGCACGTGTCTCGACTTTACCTTGAGCAGGCGCTGCAGAATCGGCAGGATGAATACCGCCGTCTTGCCGGTTCCGGTCTGTGCTATTCCCAGGACGTCACGCCCTGCCAGCACTACAGGGATCGCCTGGTCCTGAATAGGGGTGGGGGTGATATACCCGACTGCATGGATCCCGGCGGCGATGCGCCGGTCGAACGAAAATTTCTCAAAACTCACTAAAAACACTCCTTGGCTCCGGCGAGCCAAGTCGCATTCTCAGCTCTGTTTAAGTTTGCAATTTGTCTTGAAACTACGATGCGAACGAATTGCTATCGGAAACTAAACAAAGTATACCCGATAGGGGGTGATTATTCAAATTTCGCGGGATTTATATAAACCTGATAACGCGGATCGCGGACTGCGCCCGGGTTGCGGGCGGCGTTTACGCACCGCCCGCAACCTCATCAGTTCACGACCAGGGTGAAGTCCATCGTTGTCTCTTTCCCACCGGAAAGGGCATTCAGCCGAAGTACGTACTGCCCGGGTGTTGCGTCGGACAGGTCGACCTTCATGCGGAACAGCGGAAGTTCCGGATCGAGGCGCTCCGTCGTCACGTTCATCCCTACAGGGGTATCGGAGACCGACAGGGTGACCGGATCATCCGCCCCAAAGACGAACACCGGAAACTCGGGGCTCCGCCCGACGTCGGTGGAAAAGTAGTCGGGGACGATGACGATGTGAAACGGTAATCGCTCCGCGCTTGTGTTCAGTACGCCCACCCCCACTCCGGCGTTGGAATAGCTCGCACTGGCGGCCTTGAGCGCTGCGCTTCGGAATGCTTTCAGGGCTCGTTCGGTACTGACGTCCCTCTTCTCCTGATCGCGCGTCTGCATGGCCACTTTTGCATACTGCATTCCTTGCAGATAATCCCGCACCGCATTGCTTACATCGGCGCCCCGCTTGTACGCGTCAGCGATCAGGGAGGCAGCGATCGACTCGGGCCAGCGCAGGTAATAGCTGAGCAGGCTCCTCTGCACCGCCAGAACCTGCGACCTGCTCAGGCCGGCGGGGTTTCCCTTCTCATAGTCGACCTCGTAGAAGATCGTCCAGTAGCTCTCCTCTAACGGTTCGAACACCTTGGCAATGATCTTCTTTTTATCGTATTCCGTCTTTACCCTCTCCTCGGGGACCTGCTTCGGTGGTGTATCGCACTGCCCTTTATCAGGCAACGCTACCGTACGGACCTTGATCCTGACCTGCGCACTTCCATCCGGGCCATCAAGCGGAATTATCCCTTCCTTTTCCCCTTCAATGGCAATCGCGCCCGAACCCAAATCGTCGTCGCCGTTCAGGTACAGCAGCCCAGCTGTCAGAACACCACCCGCGATAGAACCAGCGGCCGCAGGCCATCCTTTCCATGCCCTGAGCAGAGCCGCCTGCGCCGCGGTCTTAAGGATGTTGATCACCTGATCCGTAGTGCCGTTATCCGACTCGGCCAACGAAGCCGATATAACTATCCGGCTGGGAGGGCTGCACTCGGTTCCGATCAGAATGCTTTTCGTAACGCTCCAAACCTGTTTTTCATCCCAATTCATATCGTCTTTTTCTACTGTTATTCTGCCGCTTCCGATCTCACTTTTTGCCTCTATGACGAGTACGAGTTCGGCATTCCCATCTATTCCGTCGTCCTGATCCTGAAGCAGTTCCACCGCCGATACATCTACATATACATCGATTGGAGGAGGACCGGGAGGATCCCAATAAGGGTCTCCGGCTCCAACGACCACAACGGACCAGAGGAGCACCGCCCAGACCATTAACAGGAGAGGGATCCATCGCCCAACCACTCTCACTCGTGCCATCGGCACCACCCCTTTTCGTTCGGTTAACCCAACCTATAAGAGTCAGACAATTGCTGTCAAATCCCAGCAAGAATCGCCTGAATGCCTTGTCTGTTATCAGTGGGACTAGGTATACTCAAGTTGCAGAGCGTATCTTCGGGGAAAAGGGCGCGCTAACGATAAAGGAGGCGACGTGTTTCCGATACGAGACACCGTCTTGAGGAGGGAAACTCCGCTTATCACTTGGACCATCATTGCAGCGAACGTAATCATCTTTCTCATCGAGATTTCCCTCCCTCAGCATACCCTGGAATGGGTGTTTTATCACTTCGGGTTGGTCCCGGCTCGATACGCTGATGTTTATTTCAAGGCTTGGTTCGGACCGACCGCTGATTCTATTTGGCCGTTTATCACCAATATGTTCCTCCACGGAAGCTGGATGCACCTCATTGGGAATATGTGGGCACTTTGGATCTTCGGCGGAAGTGTGGAGGATCGGATGGGACATTCGCGGTTTATAGCGTTTTACTTCCTGTGCGGGATCGCAGCGAGTCTCACCCATTACATCACTAATCTCCATTCCACAGTGCCAGCGCTAGGGGCATCAGGGGCGATTGCCGGGGTTATGGGGGCTTATCTTTTCATGTTCCCAACTGCTCAAGTGATCACTCTCATACCACTCGGGTTTATCCCGTTTTTCGTTCCGATACCCGCGGTGCTGTTCATCGGCGTTTGGTTCTTAACGCAATTGTTCGCCGGAGTATACGCGTTGGTCGCCCCACAGTTCGGTGGAGGGATCGCGTGGTGGGCCCATATCGGGGGAATGGTGGCCGGGATGCTCCTGTTCCAGTTGTTCCGCCGCCGCACCCATTTTAAGGACGGAATATACTCAAAATAACGACGAAAGGAGGATGACATGAACCGGATGTGCGACGTCTGCGGAGTGAGGCCGGCTGTTCATCACGTGGTAGTACGCCGGGGAGGTAAGGAAGAGGAGCTTTACCTGTGCGATGGATGCTATGTGGACCGGTTTGGAGCGGAACGCTCTCCGTGGGAATCGCTGTTCGGCGGACTGTGGGGGGATTTCTTCGGGGATTTCTTCCCGGAGTCCCGGATACAGGGGACACGACGACCGCGGCGGGAATCGGTGGACATATCGGAGTGGCTTTCTGAGCCAGCACGTGAGGCGCTAGCCCGTTCTGCGGAGAAAGCAGCGGAATGGGGGAGTGATTTTATCGACACTGAGCACCTCCTCCTCGCCCTGCTCGACACACAGGTCGTCCAGGCTCTGTTCAAGGGGGTAAAGCTCAACCCCGATGATGTAGTCCAATACATCGAGCATAACGTCCCCCGGGTAGAACGAGAGGTGAAGAATCCAGACCTTGCTCCCCGGCTCAAGCGGGTGCTAGTGTTGGCCGCTGAAGAAGCACAGCGGCTGGGACATTCCTACATCGGACCGGAGCACTTGCTGATTGGTCTGGTTCGAGAGACGGACGGTCTGGCCGGAGACCTTTTGCGCAAGTACGGACTCACTCCGGAGGCGTTGCGACAACAGGTGGTGAAAATGGTTGGTAAGGGAGCAGAAGAAGGACGCGTGCAGGAGCCATCCTCGACCCCCACGCTCGACAAGTTCTCCCGCGATCTAACCGCGATGGCCAAACAGGGAAAGCTTGACCCGGTGATCGGCCGGCATGAGGAGATAGAAACGGTAATTGAGATCCTATCCCGCCGCACCAAAAACAACCCGGTCCTGATTGGTGAGCCCGGGGTGGGAAAGACAGCGATCGTGGAGGGCCTCGCGCAGCGGATCGTAAAAGGCGAGGTGCCCGAGCTCCTGAAGGGTAAACGGGTGGTCGAGCTCGACCTCACCGGAATCGTCGCTGGGACAAAGTACCGCGGGGAGTTCGAGGAGCGGATCCGGAAGGTCCTCGATGAGGTCAAAGAGAATCAGGATGAGATCATTCTGTTCATCGATGAGGTCCACCTCCTCGTCGGCGCTGGGGGAGCCGGGGAGGAAGGAACGATGGATGCGGCGAATATCCTCAAGCCGATGCTCGCCCGTGGTGAGCTGCACGTAATCGGGGCAACGACGCTGGGAGAGTACCGCAAGCGAATTGAGAAGGACCCTGCACTAGAGCGAAGGTTCCAGCCGGTGTTTGTCGCCGAGCCGACGGTCGAGCAGACAGCAGAGATCCTACGCGGATTGAAGGATCGGTTGGAAGCCCATCACAAGGTGAAAATCACCGAGGAGGCGATTGTAGCTGCGGCTGAACTCGCCGATCGGTACATCACCGGGCGGTTCCTCCCGGACAAGGCGATCGATATTTTGGATCAAGCGTGCGCCCGGATCCGCATCCGTAATACCATGCCCCCGATCGAGGTGCAGGAAGGGGAAGCGAAGATTAAGCACCTCCAACGTGAAGAGGCAGCAGCGGTAGCGGCGAAGGACTTCGGCCGTGCCGAGGAGATCAAGCGTGACCGCCAGAAATGGGAAGAGAAGCGGGACCGAGCGATGGAAGAGTGGAAGAAGTCCCGCGCCAAGTCCGTCCCCGACGTGCGTACTGAACACGTGGCAGAGATCGTCTCCCGCCTGACTGGGATTCCGGTTGCCGAGCTGACCAAGGAAGAGCGGGAGAAGCTCCTGGCGATGGAGGAACTCCTCCACCAGCGAATCGTCGGTCAGGACGAGGCGGTTAAGGCCGTGTCGGAGGCAGTGCGCCGGACGCGTGCCGGACTCTCCGATCCCAACCGCCCAATTGCGAGTTTCCTGTTCCTCGGGCCGACCGGAGTGGGAAAGACCGAGCTCGCCAAGGCGCTTGCCTGGATCCTGTTCGGAGACGAGGACGCCATCGTCAGGATCGATATGTCCGAGTACATGGAACGCCATGCGGTTTCCCGACTCGTCGGCGCTCCTCCTGGTTATGTGGGCTACGAGGAGGGCGGACAGCTGACCGAGGCGGTGCGCCGTCGCCCGTACTCGATCGTGCTCCTCGATGAGATCGAGAAGGCACATCCCGAGGTGTTTAACATCCTGCTCCAGGTCCTCGACGACGGGCGCCTGACCGACTCCAAAGGCCGGACGGTCGACTTTACCAATACGGTGATCATCGCCACGAGCAACATCGGGGCCGAGATCATCCGCGATAACCTACGCATGGGTCCGGAAGCACTCAACTACAAGGACCTCAAGGACCGACTGATGGAAGAACTGGCACGTTATTTCCGCCCCGAATTCATCAATCGAATTGACGAAATCATCGTGTTCCAAGCTCTTACCCGCGAACAGATCCACGATATCGTAAAGCTGCAATTGGAGCGGGTTGCCCGACGGCTGCGCGCTCAAAGGATCACCCCCAAGTGGACCGATGCCCTTGTCGATTATCTGGCCGAGCGAGGCTACAGCCCGCAGTTCGGGGCACGGGAGTTGCGACGGATTATCCAGTCGGAAATTGAGGGGCTCCTCGCCCGCAAGCTCCTCGCCGGAGAGATCGAGGAGGATGCCACAGTGGAGATCGACTATGACAAAGAGAAGGGTAAAGTCGTCGCCCGCGTATTGGAAGCGGCGGAATCTGTAGCCGATAAAGGTACCGAGGAGACAGAACCTGGAAAGGAAGGAGAAAAATCATGACGATCCTTGACCTATTTTGGATCTTCCTCATGCTGTCGGCCCTGCAACCGGTGTTGCGACAGCGAATGCTGGAGAACACCCGCCAGCGGTTAATCGCCAAGATCGAGCACGAGCGCGGATCCCGCGTGATCCTGCTCGTCCATCGCCAGGAGACCATGAGTTTCCTTGGATTTCCGGTCATGCGTTACATCGACGTACATGACTCCGAGCAGGTAATCAGGGCGATCCACCTGACCGATCCCGACGTGCCGATCGACATTGTCCTTCACACCCCAGGGGGACTTGTACTTGCCGCCACCCAGATCGCGCGGGCGATAAAGCGGCATCCGAGCAAAGTGACCGCGTTCGTCCCCCACTACGCTATGTCCGGCGGCACGCTGATTGCTCTTGCGGCGGATGAGATAGTGATGTGCGAGCACGCGGTTCTCGGACCGGTCGATCCGCAGCTCGGGGAGTTCCCAGCCGCGTCGATCGTCAAGGCAGTACAGGAAAAGCCGGTGGAGAAGGTGGATGATCGCACGCTGATCCTAGCCGATACTGCGGAAAAAGCCCTCCGCCAGGTGCGGGAGAGTGTCAAGGAAATCCTTGCCGGACAGTACTCCGACGAGAAGGCAGCGGAGCTCGCTCGGATACTGTCCGAGGGACGCTGGACGCACGATTATCCCTTGACCTACGAGGAAGCCAAGCGTCTGGGACTACACGTATCGGCTGACATGCCGGACGAAATACTCCACCTGATGCAGCTCTATCCCCAGCCGGTGCGTCACACTCCCAGCGTGGAGTATCTACCATTCCCCCGACATCGGCCACCGTCTCCGACTGGCAGAGATAGCTGAATGAAAGCTGACCAGCCGTTCGCCCGCTCATCTGAGTGGGCGTTTTTTCAATTTTTCTGCTTCGCATATTCCAACTTCCACCGCTATTATGAAAGTGACTTTACCAATAAAGGGGTGAGACACATGCATGTGAGAGTGCTGATGGTATGGGCGTTCATTATGCTGGGGTTAACCCCACCTCTATTAAACGCGGGTTCAGCACAGATAGAGTTAGGACTGTTAGGGCAGTGGGGCGGAACCACCACAGCCGTGGCCGTCCAAGGGAACTACGCCTATCTCGGAGTGGGACCCCGGCTGGTGGTGCTGGACATTGCCGATCCGACCGCACCGGAGGTGATCGGCAGAACTCAAATCCTGCCTGGAGTGGCACAAGATGTAGTAGTCATGGCTCCCTACGCGTATGTGGCCGACGGCAAGGGCGGACTTATTGTAGTAGACGTTTCCGATCCCACCGCTCCTGCACAGATAGGGCGCTACAAGACGGACCTATTCGCCCTGGAGGTGGATGTGGACGGCCGCTACGCCTATTTGGTCGATAGCCCCGAGGAGGGTGGTGGTGGATTACGGGTAATCGATATTTCAGATCCCGCCCGCCCCCGTGCAGTGGGGTTCTATGAGATCCCGTTCTGGACTGAGGGAGTGGATGTGGTCGATTCCCGGGCCTACGTAGCAGAGGGGGAAGGCCTCATAATCCTGGATATCTCTGATCCCGCTCACCCCCGGAGGTTGGGGACATGTACAACTCCGGGCTACTCCCGTGGGGTAGCAGTGCGTGGTTCATATGCCTACGTGGCTGACGGCTCTTCCGGGGTACGGGTAATAGATATATCAGACCCAACACAACCGCATGAAGTAGGAGCTTATGATATGGAAGCGCCATATGCATGGCAAGTCACTCTGGCTGGCAACTACGCATATGTCGCCTTTTCCATGCTCGGGCTCCACATATTAGATATCTCCAATCCCATGAACCCAATTATGGTCGGCAATTTTCTCGGTGGGATTGATGGAATGTCGGCAATGCTGCCGGACGTGTATACCGTAGCAGTTCAGGGGGCACACGCCTATGTTGTGGACCGAGTGAACGGACTAACCATACTTGACGTCTCCGCCCCAGAGGAGACTTGGCCGGTTTCATCCTACCGCAGCAGCGGAAACGTGTGGGACGTAGTGGCGAAAGGTACTCATGTCTACGTCACCACAGATACCTCCCTGTTGGACGTGGTGGACGTATCCGCCCCAACAAACCCACAAGAGGTAGAAGGAGTGCCGGTACTGGACGACACTGGCCGCAGAATGCGAATCACGGAAAACTCCGTATACATTGCTGCAAGAACGCACGGACTGTCGGTCGTAGATATTTCCGATCCAACCGCTCCCGTTGAATCAGCTAACTTTCTTGCTACAAGCGACGTATATGATATCGATGTAACGGAGAGCTATGCCTATCTCGCATGCTATGATAAAGGGTTAGAGATAGTGGATATCTCCGATCCATCCGATTTGAGCTCCGTGGGGAGACTCGTACTCCCCGGGTACGCTAACGGAGTGGCAGTGTCCGGTTCCTACGTTTTCTTGGCGAATCATGATCAGGGCCTGTATATCGTGGACATCTCTTCTCCGGAATCACCACAGCAACAAGGATTCCTCGAGGAAAAATCCGCACTTGATGTCGCTGTAAACGGAAATTATGCCTACCTGGCCGCTGGTGAAAAAGGGCTAATCGTGGTGGACGTATCACACCCCAGCCGACCGCGAAAGGTGAACACGCTGGACACCCCAGGATACGCGCAGGCGGTAGCGATTCAAGGCAGTCAGCTCTACATGGCCGATGGAAGAAACGGGATTCTGGTAATCGATGTAGCAGATCCGACCCGACCGCGGAAAGTGGCATCATACCAAACCCCGGGTAACGCACAAAGCATAGCTGTATCAGCTTCTTACGTGTATGTGGCCGACGAGGATGGAGGGCTGGTTGTCCTAAGCCGACTATAGATCGAATCCAGGCGGGTCGTCCGGAGACAGGACGACCCGCCATTCTTGTTCATCTACATCGAAATCGGCGATCTTCTCGATCGGGAGTTTCAGGTACCTGCCGGCGCCTTCTACGGCCACACTCCCGTCGGGAAGCAGGATTTCGCCGGTTCCTTCGAAGGAACGGTTGGTTTCTCGGGTTATTCGGCCAAGGACCCTCAGTTCGACATCCAGTGGGACCGCCTTGCGGAACCGGATTTTGAACTCCAGGGTAACGCCCCACGCTTCCTCCCCGTACCTGATCATCCCCGCTCGACCGATTGTTTCATCCAGGATGGCGGCGGAGATTCCGCCGTGCAGTCGTCCAGGATAACTCTGGTGTTCTTCCCGCGGGCGGAAAATTGCCATCACTTCGCCGCTTTCCAGCTCATAAAAAAACGCTTTCAACCCGAAGGGATTCTTCATTCCACAGACAAGGCACATCTTGCTGTTCGGTTGCTTGCGCTCGACACGGTACCACACGGGAGATATCCTCCTGCAGCTCGGAGTGATAAAAAAGTATAACTTATTCGCGCTGGTCCTGCCCGGACAATGCAGTTAAATCATCGGATTTGGTCCAAACGCCGTAGGCAGAAAAAATGGCGGAACAGGATGCTAGGACAGTTACTAGGACCACCTAGATTTCACGAACGGAGATAATTTTCTTAGCCTGCTCGATTTGGGCGTGTACCGCAGCAGGCGCGGTGCCCCCTTCTGTATTTCGCGCTTCCACCGAACGTCTGAAGTCGAACACCATATATACGTCCTCGGTGAAAGCCGGATGGACGGCTTTGTACTCGGTCAGAGAAAGCTCCGGCAATGAACGGCCCAGTTCTTCGACACGTCTTACGAGCTGTCCCACCAAACGGTGGCTCTGACGGAAGGGAACACCTTTACGCACCAGATAGTCAGCGAGATCAGTAGCCAGAACCGCATCGTCCAAGGCAGAGGCCATCCGTTCGCTGTTCACCTTCAAAGTACTGATCACGCCTACCGCAACTGGAAGCTCCGCCTTTAAAGTATCGATAGCGTCGAACAGCGCCTCTTTGTCCTCCTGCAGGTCCTTGTTGTAGCTCGAAGGTAGCCCCTTCAACGCCGCTAACAACTCCATCAGGTGTCCCATCATCCGACCGCTCTTGCCACGCAACAGCTCGAGCGCATCCGGATTTTTCTTCTGCGGCATGAGACTGGAGCCGGTGGAATATGCCTCGTCTAGGGCCACAAAGCCGAACTCGCGACTCGACCATATGATGAGATCCTCCGCAAGTTGGCTGAGATGGACCTGCACCAGAGCGGCCCAAGCGAGGAATTCGACGACGTAATCGCGGTCGCTCACCGCATCCACGCTGTTTTCACTCGCCTTTGAGAAGCCCAGCCATTCTGCCAACGCTTGCCGATCGATCCCAAATGGATTGCCGGCCAGTGCTCCTGAGCCCAACGGCATGACGGATGTGCGGCGTGCCACAGCGGATAACCGCTCGGCATCGCGCTCCAGTTTCCAAAAGTAAGACAGAAGCCAATGGCTGAACAAAAGCGGCTGTGCCTGTTGGAGGTGTGTATATCCCGGCATTATGACATCCAGGTTCTCTTCCGATTTCTTTACGATCGCCTCTTGCAGCTTTGTGAG
The DNA here is from genome assembly GCA_964654805.1 of uncultured Thermotogae bacterium. GTDB lineage: Bacteria > Bipolaricaulota > Bipolaricaulia > UBA7950 > UBA9294 > S016-54. The sequence goes on from CAZZJU010000023.1 coordinate 12,198, forward strand.
TATCTTTCCTAAAACCTCCATCTCCTCCAGGAGATAGAGCCGCAGGTCGGTGGCCACCTGGTCGTTGCGGGAACGACCGGTGTGAAGCTTCCCTGCCACCGGCCCGATCAGCTCGTTCAGCCGTCGCTCCACAGCGGTATGTATGTCCTCATCACCTGGTTGCACCTGAAACACGCCGTTATCAAACTCTTCACGCACCTGCTGCAGCCCGGCGATGAGTTGGTCCCGTTCTTCCAACGTGATTAGGTCCGCCTTTTCCAGGGCGGCTGCATAGGCGATGCTTCCCTGGATATCGGCTCGATACAGCCGCTTGTCGAAGTGAAACGAATCGTTAAACCGTTGCATGGCTGCGTCGGTTTTATCGGCAAAGCGCCCTCCCCATAACGTCATGTTCTTCTCCTTCCCGCCGCAAAACCGGGCTCAGTCTGTCCCGGCTGAAACAGCAGTTGTCCCTCCTACAGTTTCCGATTGCAACTCCTTGTTGTTCTCATCGATCAATGCCTTGACCTTGAGCGGAAGGCCGAAGAGGTTGATGAAACCCGTAGCGTCGCTTTGGTTATAGACTTCGTCTTTACCGAAGGTGGCGAAATCCTCCCGGTAGAGGCTGAACGGAGACTTGCGCCCTACCACGGTGCAATTCCCCTTGTATAGCTTCAGCCGAACGGTGCCCGTTACTCTTTCTTGAGTCTTGGCTACAAATGCGTCGAGTGCTTCCTTAAGCGGGGTGAACCATAGACCGTAGTACACCAGTTCGGCGTACCGGTGTCCCACAAGCTCCTTGTAGTGCAACGTCTCTCTGTCCAAGCAAATGCTCTCCAAACCCTGGTGGGCGGTGTAGAGGATCGTTCCCCCCGGGGTTTCATAAACTCCCCGCGATTTCATGCCTACAAGCCGGTTTTCCACCATATCGATGCGTCCCACTCCATACGCACCGCCTAGCTCATTGAGATAAGTAAGAAGATCAACCGGATCTAGAGCCTTACCATCAATAGCCACCGGCACACCTTTCACAAAGTCTATTTCCAAATGCACCGGTGTGTCGGGGGCCGCTTCCGGAGCAACAGAGAACTGGAACATCTCTTCCTCCGGCTCGTTCCATGGATCCTCAAGAACACCGCCCTCATGGCTTATGTGCCAGATGTTGCCGTCGCGGCTGTATATGGACTTTTTCGTAATAGCCACCGGGATGTTATGCTCGTGAGCGTAGGCTAACGCATCCTCGCGCGAGGTAATTGTCCATTTATCTTCCCGCCACGGGGCGATCACTTTCAATCCCGGATTGAGCGCCTGAAACGCAAGCTCAAACCGTACTTGGTCGTTCCCCTTGCCGGTACACCCGTGCGCCACTGCATCAGCCCCCTCCTTCTCCGCAACAGCGACCATATGTTTAGCGATGAGCGGTCGTGCAAATGAAGTGCCCAGCAGATACATGCCTTCGTACACGGCTCCGGCCTGCATGGTAGGGAAGACGTATTCCGTTAAGAACTCCTCACGCAAGTCCATGATGTACGCCTTGCTCGCCCCGCTGGCGATGGCTTTTTCCTCCAATCCCACAAGTTCGCCTTCTCCCTGTCCGAGATTGGCGGTGAACGTGACCACGTCACAGCCGTAGTTTTCCTTGAGCCATGGGACAATGACCGAAGTATCCAAACCGCCTGAGTAAGCCAAAATTACTTTCTTGACATTCTTCATAGTTTCACTCCTTTGTTGTACAGAAATTCTTTTACTTTAATATCCAGTTAATTACAAATAGCTGTTGGGCTGAGGCTAAGAAAAATCGGCCGGGTTAACTCCCAGCCGTATTCTCATGCTTTAATCGTCGCGTAAAGAAAAGGAAAATGAGATACGGCTCGGGACGTTACCCGACCACCGTACGCTTACGGAGATAAAGATAAAACTTTCGCGAGCACATCATGACAGTATCAATATACGATGTTTTGTCTGGAGTGTCAAGGCAGTACAGTACGTGAGAGACGCCGTTGGATTCGACTCTGAGAACCGTTAGTATTTTGCAGAGTCTTGCAGCCGGATAGCTCCCGGCTGGCTATAAGGAGATATCAGATGAAACTTCTATTGATTTATGCTGACAAAATGAGGTACAAAACTGCGTTAAAGACCTTGGAGTCAGAGCCCGATCTGGATGAAGAAAAGTCGTTCGTGGGCGTGCTTGTTGGGTTCATCCACCTAGAGGAAGCGGATGAAACAGACTCCTCCGGCGTCGAAACCAAACTGGTGAAAAACCTGAAGTGGGCAGCGCGAAAGAACGGAACGAAAAAGATCATACTGCATTCCTTTGCTCATCTAGCAGAAACGAAAGCCTCACCTGAGTTCGCTAAGAAAACACTAGATGGTGCACAGGAGAGGCTCATCGCTTCCGGCTATGAAGCATACCAAACCCCCTTTGGCTACTTCCTCGATTTAGAGATAACCGCCCCGGGTAAACCATCAGCACGGATTTTCAAAAGCTTTTAAAATTCAGTCCCATTCGCATGTTAGGCGATCATGTACTGTTAAGTGTTGACATAACCGGTGAAAAGCATTATGTTTTGGTCTCGTATTTTAAGAACGAAGGAGGTGGTGCAACTAAAAAGCTGTACAAATATGCAAAAGTGATGTGAGTACAATACGGGAAGCGGATAGCAAGGAGGGATAAATGAACAAGTGGCTACTTGGTTTTAGTTTTGTAGTCCTGTTGCTAACCGGAATAGCCGCTCTGGCAACCGCTGACGGAGTGCCCAATCCTGACACTCTAATCTGGGCAGCTTATGGAGGGGTGGATACGGTCGATCCGTCCATAGGTTATGATGTAGAGGCAGCGCGAGTTGTACAAAATATCTACGACCGTCTAGTCGCTTACAAAGGATCAAGCACTGAGCTAGTTCCGAGCCTCGCTACTAACTGGGAAGTATCCAGCGATGGAAAGGTCTACACATTCCATCTGCGCAAGGGAGTAAAGTTCCACGATGGTACTGAACTCACCGCAAAAGATGTGAAATTCAGCTTTGATAGGATGCTCAAAATTAATAAAGGACCAGCGTGGATTTACACCCAGGATATGGATCTGAATAGCGTCAAGGTAATCGATGACTACACTGTCCAAATCACTCTCACCCATCCTTACGCACCGTTCCTCTACACCATCGCCTACGTCGGTGGGTCAATCATGAACTCAAAGCTTGTAATGGCGCACGAGAAAAACGGTGATTTGGGCGAAGCATGGCTTCAGAACCATGATGCTGGGTCTGGACCTTACATACTGGCACAATGGGTGCCAAACGTGCAAGTAGTGCTGAAAAAGTTCGACGATTATTGGCGCGGATGGAGCGGTAAACACGTCTCTACCGTCATCATCAAGCCAGTCACTGAAGTGTCTGACCAAAAGATGATGCTGGAACGCGGTGATATAGACATCGCCGGCGGTATCGATGTTGACCAAATCCCATCTATGGAAGGGAAGCCCGGGATAAAGATCTTTAAAGGGCCAAGCCTGGGAATCACTTACATCGGGTTCAACTGTCAAAAGAAGTACACGAACAACCCACTAATCCGACGCGCGTTCTCCTACGCGTTTGACTACGAAGGAGTACTCAAGGGTATCCTTAAAGGGAACGCGATGCGATTACAGGGGCCGGTGCCGAAAGGGCTATGGGGACATGAGGACGATCTATTCATGTATCCCACTGACTTGGACAAAGCGAAGAAGCTCATGGCCGCTGCTGGATATCCGAATGGTGGCTTCACCCTTACATTTGCTTACTACACGGGCAGTGATATCAACCGCCGTCTGGGTCTGGCCCTGCAAAGTGCGTTGCAGAAATTGGGCGTCACCCTGAAGATCCAAGGCTACACTCATGCCGCTTTCTATACCAAGGTGACCTCCGGATGGAAGGACGCTCCTGACGTCTTTGCCTGGGGTTGGGTACCGGATTATGCCGACCCAGACGATTACGTATTCTCCATGTTCGCTACTCAGAGCTGGGGAACTGCAGGCAACGCCACTTACTACTCCAACCCTGTACTCGATAAGATCCTGAAAGAGGCACAGCTCACTACGGACCACCAGCGCCGCGTGGAGCTTTATAAAGAGGCGCAAGCAGTTATCGTAAGCGACGCTCCTTGGATCTTTGTATATCAGTCAGAGAGGTTCCTGGCCATGCGCGATTGGGTAAAAGGGTTTGCGGAGAACTATAATCCTATGCTCGAGCGAATGCCCAACTTCTACAACATCTATAAAGAAGCGAGTTAACGGACGTTTCATTGGCTATGAGGGGAATATTCCCCTCATAGCCTTTTTTATACTATGGGTCTTCAATTTTACATAGTTCGAAGAGTGCTTTTACTAATCCCTGTCCTTTTGGGAATGACGTTAATAACTTTCACGATATCACATTTGATCCCAGGTGACCCAGCTGCGTTATCACTTGGACCACATGCCCATAAGGATCAAATAATCGCGTATCGTCACAAACTGGGTTTGGATAAACCCATATACGTACAGTACGAAATCTATCTGAAGAACCTGTTCCACGGTGATTTTGGAGTCTCACTCACGACTCACCGCCCCGTAAGCGAGGATTTGAAGGAGTACTTTCCGGCGACATTCGAGCTTACTTTAATCGCGATGACAATCACCATTCTGATGGGAGTTCCTCTTGGCGTCATTTCCGCCGTTAAAAAGGATAAGTGGCTGGATCATATTTCACGTGTATTCTCGTTAACAGGGGTATCTATGCCGATATTTTGGTTAGGACTGCTACTTCAGATGATATTCGCCTACCGGTTAGGATGGCTTCCGATGAATGGCCGTGTTGATGCGCAAATCCTGGCCGCACATCCCTTACACACAATCACCGGTTTATATACAGTAGATGCTCTGCTCACCGGCAATTGGCCCGTATTGAAAAGTTGTGTACTGCATTTACTCCTTCCATCGTTTACCCTGTCGTTCGCAACCCTTGCTGTCGTTACACGCATGGTCCGCTCAAGCATGTTAGAAGTGATGGCACAAGACTACATTCGCACAGCTCGTTCTAAAGGGATAAGTGAAACTTATGTTGTATACAAACACGCTCTGAAAAACGCCCTTATTCCCGCCGTCACGGTAGTGGGACTGAGCTTCGGGATGCTCCTCGGAGGAGCGTTTCTTACCGAGACCATTTTCTCATGGCCCGGAATGGGGAGATACGCGGTAGGGACCATTACTTCGCTCGATTTTCCTGCAATTATGGGTGTAGCGATGGTGGTTGCCGTCGCTTATGTAAGCGCTAACTTCCTCGTTGATCTGCTTTACGCAGTCATTGATCCACGGATCCGATACGAATAGGGGTAAGCATGAACGGTTCAGAATCCCGCTCTGTGTTTACATCGATATTACATGAGCTCCGCAAGTCTCCCCTCGTAATTTTCGGACTGGCAGTGGTTTTAACCGTGGTATTCCTGGCTGCGTTCGCGCCATACATAGCGCCATACGACCCAAATGAGATCCACTTCGATGCGGTAACTACACCGCCCTCTTCATCTTATTTGCTTGGAACCGATGACATGGGACGGGACATCCTGAGCCGTATCATATACGGATCACGCATCGATCTTCTCGTCGGTCTGCTAACAATTTTAGGTGCTGTTGCAATCGGCCTTCCGCTAGGCGCAATCGCCGCTTACCGTGGTGGTTGGACCGACGAGATTGTAATGCGGATTACAGATATGTTCCTTTCATTCCCGTCGTTGGTCCTTGCCATGGCTTTAGCCGCAGCGCTCGGACCGGGGCTAATCCATGCAATGGAAGCAATGTTGATCACTTGGTGGCCATGGTACACTCGGCTTATTAGAGGACAGATACTATCAATCAAGGAAAATACTTATGTCGAAGCAGCAAAAGCCTTAGGAGCTAACGATTTGCGGGTTATTATGCGCCATGTTCTCCCAAATTCATTCGCTCCGGTTATCGTTCAGGGAACCATGGACATCGGAAATGCGATTCTCACCGCAGCGGCGTTGAGTTTCATCGGCCTCGGCGCCCAGCCACCTCAGCCGGAGTGGGGTGCAATGATCACTATAGGTAGAAACTACATACAACAGTATTGGTGGATGGCAACGTTCCCCGGATTAGCAATTCTACTAACCGTACTCGGGTTTAACTTATTCGGAGATGGACTGCGCGATAGTCTGGATCCACGCCTGCGTCGAATAAAACGGTAAATTTCCTACTCCCTTGCGGTTAAAAATTCTTCAACTTTGTTAAGAACGGATCGTGTGTCATCATAAGTTAGAGTAGACAACGCCTCCTCGTAATCCGCCCAGCGCCAATCTACATGCTCCCGGGAGAGCTTAGCTCTCTGCTGAGTCTCAGTTCTCCCAAGGAAATAGACAACTTCCTTATCAACGGGAACACCCCGACGGTAAAACCTGTATTGGCTTAAAGCACGGAATCCCGGTACAATTTCCACGTCGGCAATCCCTGTTTCTTCCCTGGTTTCACGTAACGCTGCCTCTTGCTCGCTCTCCCCGGGTTCGATGTGCCCTTTCGGAAGGCTCCAATGACCCCCATTACGATGGCGAAGGATAAGATAGCGCCTCTTCCCGCCATCCAGGGTATAGAGGACCACCCCGGCGCAATATTCTTTCACCAACGCATCAGTTAATCTCGATTTCGTGGTCATTCTTGTCGAAGATCCGCGGATACAAGGCAAGGCTGCGCAGCTCCCTCAGCAAAACCTTGAACGACTCGGGAAGCCCGGGGCGCGGGAACTCCTCTCCTTTGAGGATCGCCTTGTACAGTTGGATTCTGCCGCGGGTGTCGTCCGACTTCACGGTGAGCATTTCCTGAAGGAGTGCGGAGGCGCCGTAAGCCTCGAGCGCCCATACTTCCATCTCGCCGAGGCGCTGACCGCCAAACTGGGCCTTTCCACCAAGCGGCTGTTGGGTGATCAACGCGTACGGACCGGTCGACCTGGCGTGAATCTTCTCATCGGCGATGTGCTCGAGCTTGAGGATGTACATGTACCCAGCGGTGATCGGGCGGGAAAACGGCTCGCCGGTACGGCCATCGCGCAGTATGACCTTGCCGTCGTAGTTATCACCGTCAGCAAGCCCAGCCCTTTCCCGTTCTTCGTGGAGCTCGTTCAGGATCTCGTCCTCCTGTGCACCGTCGAAGATCGGAGTGGCGACGTACTCCCCGCGCAGCTTGGCGAGCCAGCCGAGGCTTGTCTCGAATATCTGCCCCAGGTTCATACGGGAAGGCACTCCCATCGGATTGAGCACGACATCGACCTGGGTCCCGTCATCGAGATACGGCATGTCTTCG
>CAZZJU010000024.1:0-18577 GCA_964654805.1 uncultured Thermotogae bacterium
TGAGAATAGGATCCCGTTTTTCGGGATATGCCTCGGGTTGCAGTGCGCGGTGATCGAATTTGCCCGCGAGCGGCTCGGTCTTGTTAGCGCTAACAGTTCGGAGTTTGATCCCGACACTCCTGATCCGGTGATTGACCTTCTGCCCGACCAGACAGTGGTAAAAGACAAGGGTGGAACAATGCGGCTGGGGGCATACGAGACGATTTTGAAACGGGATACAAAGGCGTATTCCTGCTACAAAACGGATAGGGTTAGCGAACGTCATCGTCACCGCTACGAGTTCAATCCAGTCTATCGGGAGCGGTTCGAAAACGCTGGTATGTGCGTGTCCGGTACTTCTCCGGACGGAAAGCTGGTCGAGATCATCGAGCTTCCTGATCACCCATGGTATGTTGGGGTGCAGTTTCACCCTGAATTTACTTCCCGCTTTTTGTCACCCCATCCACTCTTCTGCGGTTTCATTGAAGCATGTCTAAGGCGAAGGGAATCCTCCTCGTCTTTTTGATCCTCGGCGTCGCGGCGGGGGTGTATTCGCTCATCCGTCCCTCCAAGGCCCTGAAACCGGCGAAGGACACAGTTATCCAACCGGTCCTTTACGGCTACAATGCCGATGGTAGTGAAGCATGGCGAGTAGAGGCAAAAGAAGGGAAGATGGGGAAAGACGAAGATGTGTTCGAAGACGTTGTTTTGACCATTTACGATTCCGAAAAAACGCAGCTTACTGTATCGGCTCCTACCTTATCGCTGAAAGGGAACCATGCGAGGTTAACTGGCGGGGTGACAGGAGTCTTCGCTGACGGTGATCGGCTAACTACGGAGGAAGTGGTGTGGGAGAGAAAGTCCGGTAATTTCTCCGGGGAGAAAGTTGAGATCAGCTCCTCCGACGGGCGGATAAAGGCGGAAGGATTCTCCTATGATTCTGGTTCCGGAAGACTTCAACTGACCGGTGGGGTAAACGCCGAACTGAACAAACCCAAGCGGATAAGTGTTGTCGGTGACGCGGCGGAATACAATTCCGGGCAGGTGACGCTCTCTGGTGATGTCAGGATAACATCGAGTACGGACACCTACCGCTGCGAAACCGTGCGGTACGAGTCGGGAACAGTCGTGCTTTCTGGTGAAGTAAAGGGAGAAATGAACTACGGCACATTGATTGCTGGTAAAATCCAGGTGGATGAACATGGGACAACTGCCTCTGGCGGTGTGCATCTTGTCTTGAATCCCGATTTTTTCGGTGAAGCTAAAAATGGCGCTTGAGGCGAAGGAACTTTGCAAGAGCTTCTCCGGGCGAAAAGTCGTCGATTCCCTCTCGCTTTCCGTCGAGCAAGGCCAGGTAATCGGGCTTCTTGGGCCAAACGGAGCGGGGAAGACGACTAGCTTCTACATGATGATCGGATTTCTCGCTGCCGATTCTGGTAATGTAATCCTTAACGATCGCGTCATCTCGCGGCTCCCTTTTTACCGGCGAGCGCGGCTTGGGATCGGATATCTGCCTCAAGAACCGTCTGTCTTTACCCGGGCAAGTGTACAGGAGAACCTTGATTTGGTCCTCGAAACAGTAGCGCCGCCGGAACTGCGCGGTAAGGTACGCGAGGAATTGCTCACCGAGTTCAATCTGAGAAAGCTCCGGCGGCAGCGGGCGGGGAGTTTGTCTTCAGGAGAGCGACGTCGACTCGAAATCGCGCGGGCGTTGGCCACCTCCCCGTCTTATATCCTCCTTGATGAGCCGTTTTCCGGGATCGATCCGCTCTCGGTCGCTGATCTCAAAGAACAGATCCGACGGCTGCGGGATAAAAAGATCGGACTTGTGATTACTGATCACAACGTGCGTGATACCCTCTCAATAACCGACTATGCTTATCTCATCTACGAAGGAAAATTGATCACTGCTGGCACGCCGGATGAGATCGTCATTGATCCGTTGGCGCGGCGGTTCTATCTCGGGGAGGAGTTTCAGGCGTAGTCCGCTCGTATAAACGACGCTTAATGATGAACGCCCCGAACACGAGGATAAGGATCGCGCTTATCACATGCGCTGCTCGGATCGGCCCGAGCCACAAGCTGTCCCCCCGGGTGAAACTCACGATCGAACGGGCGATCGAGTAGAGGATAAAGTACATTGCAGTGGAAAAACCATCTTTGTACCCCTTTTTACGGATTCGCCACAGGTAGATAAATATCATGAGATCAAGAATCATCTCGTAGATCATCGACGGATGCGTGGCCTGTCCTGGATAGGCCATACCGGCCGGGGAATCCGGAGGGAAATGGATACCCCACGGCAGAGTGGTGGGAAGGCCGTACGCATCACCATTCATCAGGTTTCCGATCCTCCCAATCGCCTGGCCCAAGATGAGGCTGGGAACAAGAGAGTCGGTCAATGCCCAAAACTTAATCTTCTTGATTCGACAAAATACGTAAACGGTGATTGCTCCAGCGATTACTCCGCCGTGAATTGCCAATCCACCCTGCCATATCTTTACGATATCTGCAGGGTGACGAGAATAGTAGCCCCACTGGAACACCACGTAGTAAATCCGTGCCCCGAGGATCGCCATTGGCACTGTCCATAGAAGGAGGTCGATAAGATCGTCAACGGTGAGGGGAGAATCCCCCTTGGTGATCCTTTTGCGCCGTACCTCTTTCACCAGGAGGTAGAAACCGAGGCTGATCGCGATTACGTACATCAAACCGTAATAGCGGATCGTGAGCGGCCCGAGTTTCACCAAGATCGGATGCATGACTTTTCCCCCTCGGCATGTATGATAAAAAGTATATGATCACAAAGCTAAAAAGAAAAGGGTTACTCGCGTTTGTCTCTGGAATTTTGCTTGCTATGGCTATGCCCGGTTTCCCGTTTGGAGCAGTGGTTTTCGTAGGGCTTATTCCACTTTTTTTCGGACTAGAAGGCGGGAGAGGGTTTGGAGTCGGTTGGTGGACTGGGTTAACGCTGTTTGGACTTGACTTACGTTGGTTCCTCACCCTTTGGCGGTTCAGTCCGTTAACCCCGATTGCATTAGCCGCTCTAGTAATCTACTTTTCCTTGTATCTCGGGGCGTTCGGTTGGGGAGTGAACTTTGCCCGTCGGAGGTTCGGTGAAGTACAGGCAACTCTTTTAGCCGCGCCTTTGTTATACGCCGGGCTTGAGATTCTGCGGGCGCATGGCCCGCTTGGTAGCTGTTTTTCCGACTTGTATCTCGGACTTTATCGAATGCCTTTTTTGATCCAATGGGCGAGCGTCGTCGGTCCGTGGGGGATAACGGCCGCGATCGTCTTTGTGAACGGCGCAATTTACCTTTGGTGGAAGACAAAGAGGATCACGTACCTCGCGGTGGCAGCGGGGATGTTTGTTATCATGGCCGCTGGATCGCTCCTTCCCGTACAAATGGGAGGCAAACCGATAAAGGCTGCTGTTATTTCCTCCGACGTCCCTCAGGCAATGAAACTCGACGCACGTAACTTGTTTCTGCTCCTTTCGCGCTATACCGCCCTAGGACAGGAAGCAGCGAACCTTCATCCAGACCTCATCGTGTATCCAGAATCGATTCTCCCCGCCTATATCCTAGAAGACGCAGACCTCTTCCACCATTTCTCCTTCTTGGCAAAGACAGCCGGATGTTCGGTGTTGCTCGGCACCGGGGACCTGCGTAAAGGGAAAATCTACAACAGCGTTGTTTTGATCTCTCCAGATGGTGGGATTTCTGGGATATACGACATGGTCCATCCGGTTCCGTTTGGAGAATATATTCCGTGGAGGTCGTTCATCGACCGGATCGGGCTCGGCCGGTTCGCCGCGTCGTTTCTGCCCGTTGATCTCGCGCGTGGACACTCATTCTCTCCGCTCGAAGGAATCGGAACACCGATCTGCTTTGAGTCAACATTTCCCGCTCCAGCACGAAGGTTCGTGCACAACGGTGCGGACATTCTTGTTACAGTGACGAACGATGCCTGGTTTGATAAAAGTTCGGAGCTTCCCGTGCATTTCGCATTCGCTGTTTTTCGCGCGGTGGAGAATCGCCGCTATCTGATTCAAGCGGCAAACGGTGGAATCTCCGGAGTTGTGGATCCTAAGGGATATATAGTGAAAATCATACACGGTGAAGGGGTCTTAAGTGCAGAAGTGCAACGGGAAAGCGGCCGCTCCCCGTACAGCGCGGTAGGGGAGTGGCCGCTCTATGCCTGCTTCGGTTTTGTGGTCCTGTTGGCGCTGAGCAAGAGGGGAGGATGGCGCGGGGTGTAGTCTTGCCCGCCCCGCGCCTCGTGTCTTCTCTACTTAATTCTATGCGCTGCTGGCGAGAGGTTATCTCCGGTTGCTGTCAGTTTTGTAACTGAACCATCGCTGAACGAGACAACGTACAGATCGTAGCTCGTTCCCGTGCCTCGCACGAAGACAAGTCCAGAGCCATCCTCCAGCCAGTACGGGCAGAACTCATCGTCGGTTGAAGTTATTGTGCCGGCGGTTACCGTCGATTTCCCAGCCGCGGTGAGTAGTCCGTTTACATATGCTTCCAGCGTCTCGGCATTCGTTCCGTCCGCGTCCATTACGTAGATATCAATATTCCCGTTCTGGTCAGTGGAGAAGGCGATCTTCTTACCGTCCGGAGACCAAGCCGGCTTGGATATACCGGCATTTGTAGGTAGCGGAAGCGCTGTTCCCAAGGTGCCGGGGAATCCAGCGGGCGAAGCATCGCCGTCGCGACCGGTCGAATCGTATATTTCGGTTGCGGTATTCGTGGTACTATCCCATTTCCAGATCGAGCTCCCACCACTCGCGTTTTTATCGGACACAAACACGATGTCGTTATTCACCGGCGAATAGGCTGGGGCAATCGCCCAAGATGGACTCTGGGTAAAGAGCTGTGCTTGCCCTGTCCCATCGGCGTTCATCGTCCAGATCTGCCAAGTGGTGGAGGAAGGCGTCTGCGCTGCGTTCGACGCGTAGGCGATCTTTGTCCCGTCGTACGACCAACTCGGCTCGATCTGACTGGAAGCGGTCTGGGTGGTGAGCTTAGTGGGATACAATCCCTCAACCGTCACTTTCCAAATGTTCCAGACAGTTCCATCGCCAGCGGCGTAGGCGATCTTGTCCCTTGTCCCGCGGAGAAGATCGGGGAAAAGTTCGTCGTTGGTAGTGTCAAGAACCGCAGCTTGATCACTCCCATCCGCCTTCATCCGGTAGATGTCATAATCGCTTCCGTCTCGTTTGGTAACGAAGGTGATCATCGCTGGACCGATTGTTACCGTGGCGGTATCCATGCCGATCCGACCATCGTTATCCGTGACCGTCAGCGTCACAGTGTACGTTCCGGCGACGGTATACTCGTGAGTTATTGCGTTTGCCGTCGTTACATCCGTGCCAGTAGCAGGTGTTGAGTCATCTCCGAAATCCAGCTTGTAACTTGCGATCGTTCCGTCCGGATCATTTGAGCCGGAGATGTCGAATGTAATCGTAACCGGCACTTCATTATCATTTGTGGGTTGATGGACTACAAGGATGGCAATCGGCGCCTGGCCGAAGAATCCACGGCAGGCGGAAACTCCGGCAAGGACCAAGATAGCCAAAACGGCGATGAGTAAATACTTCCTCTTTTTGTTTCCCGTTGCAGGCATCTAAAACCTCCTTCGCTTAAGCGCGCTTTCATCTTTCATATGACCGAGTACCGCGTGTGTAGAGTCTACTCCTATTCTACAGCTGTCTCCCAGGGACGGGGGGGCAACCCGGGTGGGGGCTTCGTCACAGGGGAAGGTGACGGATGTCGGAACGAAACCTAGGGGTGGGTTTAGTGTATATTGTGAGCAAGGAGGAGAAGGGCGGCGTGTATCACAATTTAAACGAGGTGGATCTATTGAGAGCTTCACTTGCGGGAGATACCGAGGCCTGGGGAGAGATCGTCCTTCGGTACAAGGACGCGGTTTTCGGGCTATGCCTAGGATTTTTGCGTAACCGGGCTGACGCCGAAGACCTGACCCACGACACGTTCATCCGGGCCTATGAAAACCTGCGGCGTTACCGGTTGGACAAGAAATTCTCCACGTGGTTATTCACCATTGCGTCCAACCTGAGCCGCAATCGGTTGAGACACCGGCGTTACCATCCGGTTGTTTCTGCGCCTGATCAGATGTCAGGAGGAACCGATCCAGCGGCCGTCGTGGCGCAGGAGGCGCGACAAGCGCGAGTAAAGGCGGCTCTTGATGAACTGCCTCCTGGATATCGGGCGCCGCTCGTCCTCAGGTACTATAACGAGCTCTCTTACAAAGAGATTGCTGAAGTCCTCTCTCTCCCTGAGGGGACGGTGAAAACACGTATCCACCGCGCGAAAGTGATGCTGAAAGAGCGGATAGAGCGCAATGGGGTGATGGAATATGAAAGAGGATAACCTGGACCAATTGTTGCGGGACACCCTCAAACAAGAGGTCGCTCAAGAGGCGTTCTTGTTGGAAGGTCTGGAAGATAGGATTGTGACAGAACTTTCCGGACGGATCCCCCGCAGTGGTTTCGGGGATCTCCTCAAACGCTTGTTGGCCCCAACTCGAGGGGGGCGCATCGCACAGCTCGTTGTGGTCGGAGCGACGGCTGTGGTCTTCCTCGTACTGGGGGCTTTCCTTGGAGATAGAATGCCCCTGCTCGGAACGACGCGGCACGCCGCTCCCGCTATTGCTGCGGCCGCTGGGGAGGATGAGGTGCTATTTGTTATGCCCGCTCCCAATGCAAAAAGCGTAGCCGTGGTGGGCAACTTCAACAACTGGTCTCCCACTCCGCTTTCCGATCCGGACGGTGACGGCATCTGGACAGCGCGTATTCCTCTTCCTCCCGGGCGTTATGAGTACGCGTTTGTCGTCGACGGTCACTGGTGGGGACAGGATCCGCTTGCTGACGATTACGTACGCAGTTTCGGGCAATACAACTCCGTGCGCTACGTAGGTCGAGTGGGGGAGGGAGCATGAACCGCAGATTCGGCATCGGCGTTACCTTGTTGGTTGGAGCGGTGCTCCTTGCCCTTGGGACCGCTGTCAGCGCGACAAGTCCGGAAGACGTCTATCGGGCTCTCTCCGGGTTGAATCTGGCCCATCATGACGAGATTGTACAAGCGTTTGAGATAGGCTTTTCTCTCGGGCGACTACATCCGGACCAGATGTTGCGTTTGGTAACAAGGCTTGCAGCGGACGAAGGGACAGCGGCTGATAAAGAAGGGATCCTCCTAACCATCGCCCATGCGTTGGAGGATGATCTGCCCGTCAGCCTCTTGGTGGACAAGACAGAGGAAGGGCTCGCTCGGCGCATACCACTTGGGATAATCCTGAATGGTGCTGTAGGTGAGACAAGGATTTTGGGATTGGTCCAGCGTGAGCAAGTGCTGGAAGCCGTACGTGATCTCCTCTACTCAAAGGGGATCTTCTGTGTTTCTGGTAAGGAACAGGCAGTGGCAACGTCACTTCCGATAAGTCGTTTCGACCGGATTGTGACCGAAATAGCAGACGTGATATGTGATTACACAGAATCAGGGGGGAGCCCGTTCGATGGGCACATCATTTACGACAAGGTCAGGGTACGACTTGAGACCCTGTCGCAGCTTCGAAAGCCGCCTATTCTTCCTGAGGATGTAGTGCTTGTCCTGGAAAGGATAGAACCTGGCGATTTAACGAACGTTATATTGAAAGTAATAGGCTAATTTAAAAAGGAGGAAACGATGAATAGACACTGGAAACTAACGGGCCTGATTTTTCTCGGTCTGATTGGCCTGTTCGGGTTGATCACGCTAGCGCAAGGAGTGGCTCCCAAGGGGATCATTCCCACGCCACCGGAGAGTCAGGAGTTGCAGGTACAAATATGGGTTGACAAAGGGGCCTACACAGTTGGTGAACCGATTACCATACATTACAGTGTAAACAAGCAGGCTTATGTTTACATTTGGGATATCGAGCCTGACGGGACGGCACATCCTCTCTTCCCCAATACACGACCGGGTGGGGATAAAAACTACGTCGGTCCGGGAAAGCACGTGGTGCCAGGTGATTGGAAAGTAGCTCCGCCTCTTGGTACGGAGTATCTCCAGATACTCGCTACTACCACCCCTATCGATCTATTTTCGTTCATGACGAGTGATCCAGAAGAGTTTCAACAACAAGTACAGGCGCACGTGTTGGGCATAGTGCCGGCGGAGGAGCGCAGTTGGAACTTCACCAGCTTTAAAATTGTCTCCGGTACTCCACCTGCTTACGGAACGCTCGTCGTTAAATCCACCCCGAGTTTCGCTCAAGTATATCTGGATGGGGTATACGTTGGCTATACCCCGCGGACCGTGCACGTAGCGCAGGGGTATCATCAGCTCACCGTGCACAAAGCTGGGTACAATGATTGGTCGAGAGGCGTATTTGTGATCGCTGGCTTCACACGCACGATAACCGTCAACCTCACTCCGAGTGCGCCAGCTAATCAACCGCCGACGGCAGCGTTCAGCTTCTCTCCGGCGCATCCGACGGTAGGGCAGCAAATCCTGTTTGACGGAGGCGCATCTTCCGATGCCGATGGCAGCATAGTCTCCTATCAGTGGAACTTTGGAGATGGACAGACTAGTGGTCCGTCGGGATCGAGTGCGGTCTATCATTCATTCGCTGCTGCCGGCACATATACCGTCACATTGACAGTGGTCGATAACGACGGTGCAAGTGATTCTGTCACCCATACGGTGCAAGTTGGGACACCAAACCAACCGCCGATAGCGGCATTCAGTTACTCACCAGCGAACCCGATGGTCGGGCAGTGGGTGCAGTTCGACGGATCGGCTTCATTCGATCCGGATGGTACAATAACTGCGTATACCTGGAACTTCGGAGACGGATCAACCGCCTCTGGTGTGAGCCGCTATCATAAGTTCACCGCTCCAGGAACGTATACAGTTACTCTGACAGTGACCGATAATGGAGGACTTACTAATACCACGACTCAGACCGTGCAGGTGGGGGTACCGAACCAAGCACCAACAGCGGCGTTCAGCTATTCACCAGCGCATCCGGGCGTGGGGCAATGGGTGAAATTCGACGGATCGGCATCGTTCGACCCGGATGGTTCTATAACCACGTACAGCTGGAACTTCGGTGATGGTTCTACCGGTACCGGAGCGAGTGTCTATCACCAATTCACCGCGCCTGGCAACTACACCGTCACCTTGACCGTTACTGACAACAATGGCCTGACAAACTCCACTTCTCAGACGGTGCAAATTACCGCTCCGAACCAGGCCCCGGCGGCAGCATTCAGCTTCTCGCCGACTAATCCAGGGGTCGGGCAGTGGGTAAGGTTCGACGCGTCTGGTTCCTCCGATCCGGATGGTTCCATTACCGCTTACAGTTGGAACTTTGGCGATGGTAGCACCTCAACTACAGGACCGATCGTCTACCACCAGTATGCGACTGCCGGTTCCTACACTGTTGTTCTCACGGTTACAGATAATGCTGGACTGACTGGTTCCGTAGCACACACGGTGCATGTTGGGCCGGCGAACCAACCGCCGGTGGCAGTGTTCACTTACACTCCGGCTGCACCGAACGTCGGAGAAGCGATCACACTCAATGCTTCTGGCTCTTACGATCCAGATGGCAGTATTACCGCATATCGGTGGGATCTCGATGGTGACGGGACTGACGACACCACTGGTCAGATCGTCTCGGTGCGCTACTACAATGCCGGTGTACACGTAGTAAAACTCACGGTTGTGGACAACCAGGGGCTGTCCAGTTCTGTCACACAGGGGATAGTTGTGGGCTCTGGCGGAGGAACCCCGAGCGCAGGCCCAGCGATGGACGGAACAGCCGGGATCTACGTATGGGGAAATTCCGATACATGGCATGTTACTGTAAACGCGGGCACGGGCTGGACGAGTCCGCATGCCTATCGGTTGGAACTCCGTACTGACGGATCGTTCACCAACGTAAGCCGCTCAGCGAGCGGGGGAGTGGCACCGATGGGTGTTATTCCGTCTCCGTCCGATAGCGGTAAGACGCTCATATTCGACGGAAGCCTGCGTCAGGGAAGCGTCGACTACACGTTTAAAGTCTCTGGTTCTAATAGCATCTACATGGACCTGAGACTCGACGTGAATGGAGACGGATCCTTAGATGAATCCACGGGATTCATCCACCTGCGGAACCTCATGGTGAACCCGCCGACTACGCCGTTTGTCGTTGGTCTTCCATCCGGGAGCACCGGACCGCTCGTGCCAAGCATGAACTTCCGCATCGGACGGGCGTTGCAGTATACACCGGTTGTAAGATTCATCATTTGGCTTACTGACATCAACACGTTAGAAGGAAGCTGATCACGAGGATATACGGGGCCGCCGCGCGCGGCCCCGTTTTTATTTGCCCTCCCGGTCGGACGGGGTGTAAGATAGCTTCACCATGATCCGGGCTATCCTTTCAATCGACTGGAGACTGCCCCATCCGCGTGTGCGTGAAGGGGAATTCTTCACCGCGGATTCCATATCCGCGTTCGACGCTGTCTTCATCGATCCTAAGGATATAAGTGAACACTGGACCTACGACGTCCCAACAGAAAAGGACGGTGTCCGCCGCACCTACCTCGATCGGGACCGCGGGTTCGGGCGCGTCCTCTCCCGCGGTTTCGCCAAGCGGAGAAACGAGGCAGCCGACCTCCTGTACAAGGCTGGGGGAATCATTGTGTGCCGCCTGCGCCCGCGCGGCGAACCGATCGAGCTTGTCGGTCCCGACGGGCCGATCGAACGGATCGACCGTTACAGCTTCCTGCCCTCCTTATCCCTTGTCGACCGCCAGCATCAGCTCGTCTTTCCGACGAACGCTCGCTTCCTCCCCCGCCGCGGGAGTGACGTGATCGTCGCCGAGACCGACGACCCGTTCGCCGAGTATCTCCGGGAGTTCTCCGGGAAGATCGTCTATCAGGCTGTCTATCAGGACATCCTTGACACCCCGGTTGAGCACTTCGCCGCGGTCCTCGCCCGCAACCGGGTCGGAGATATCGTCGGGCTCTCCCTCCCGTTCGACGAGGGGAGACTCATTCTGCTTCCTCCGGTGGAAGGGGTGCCCCCGGCGCGCGAGGCGGAGGTTCTGGTGGAAGCGGCGGAACTGATGATCTCCCGCCCTGGGTTCGTGCCGACTCCCGATTGGCTCGCCGGCTATGCTCTGCCGGGTGAGGACGGGATCGAGGATGAGCTTCGCAGCCTGATCGAGCGGAGGGATAAGCTGGCGGCAAAGGTGGAGGAGGTTCGAGCGCGCTTGGAAGAGATCACAAAATACAAGCGGATCCTCTACACCAAGGGAAGGTTCTCCCTCGTCCCTGGAGTGCGGGAATCGTTCCGCGCGCTCGGGTTTGAGGTTGAGGATTCGCCGTACGATCTTCTGGTTCGAAGCTCCGAGGGGGACGCGATCGTAGCAGTCGCCGCCACCGACGCCGCCGTGGTCGGGCTTCCGGCATACCGCCGGCTCCTCGAGTGGGTCGACCGGGCACGCACCGAAGGGATCGGGCCGAGCAAGGGGATCCTCGTCGTCAGCGGTTCGATCGGGCTCGATCCCAAGCGGCGCAAGACACAGTTCACCCCGGAGGTGCTGCGCGGATGTAAGTCGCAGGGGTTCTGTCTCATCACCACCTACTCTTTGTACAAGCTCGTTGCGGAAGCGCTTGTGGACAAGGATGAGAAGAAACGCGCGGCGGTGAGGAAGAAGATCCTCGAGTGTTCCGGGGAGTTCCGCGGGTGAGAACCGACGTTTTTTTGATCTCATTTCTCGTTCTTGTCCCGGCAAGCGCCGTTTTTTCCCATCTTTTCGCCGCGTGGATGCGCCGCGTCCATCTTGGCCAGCTGATCAGGGAGTACGGCCCCAAGCTGCACGAGGGAAAATCCGGGACCCCAACAATGGGGGGAACGGTGATCATTACCCTTTGGGGTCTATCCCTCGGAGCGCTCTCCTTTTTCCACCCCATTCCCTGGAAGGGACTGTTCATCCTCAGTTCTGGATTAATCTTCGGAGCGGTGGGACTTGCCGATGATCTTCTCTCCCTGCGTCGGAACCGGTCTTTGGGCCTTCGCCCCTGGCAGAAGATCCTCTTGGTAAGCCTCGGTGCGGGGGTCCTGTTTGCTGCCTTCGCCGGGCTCGGAAATGTTCCGTTCCGCATCCCGTTTTCCAGCCGTTCAGTCGCGTTTCCCGCCGGGATCGCTTTTTTTATCTACTGGGCGGTCTTCCTCGGGACGACGAACAGCATGAACCTGACCGACGGGTTGGACGGCCTCGCCGCCGGAGCAACGATCCTGATCTTGGTGGGGAATCTTCTGATCGTGCGCGACCGCGCCGTTTTTACGACGCTCTTTCCGCTCATCCCAATCCTTATCGGTTTTCTGTGGGTTAATTCCCACCCGGCGCGCCTGTTTCTCGGGGATGTCGGAGCGTTCGCGCTCGGTGGTGTCGTCGCCGGGACGGCGATCGTCACTGGGACCTCGTTCATCCTGCCGATCTTCGCCGGCCTCTTGGTCCTGGAAGCGGGATCGGTGATCCTGCAGGTCGCATCGTTCAAACTGTTCGGAAGAAGGATCTTCAAGATAAGCCCGCTTCACCACCACTTCGAACGGGCGGAGGGGGTCGACTACGGGTTTTTGCTTCCGAACATAGAGTGGCCGGAGGAAAAGATAGTCATGCGGTTGTGGATCGTGGAAGGGTTGTTCGTAGCCCTCGCGGTGCTCGCTGCAGTCGTGTGAAAGGCTGGTGCCGGAGGTGGGACTTGAACCCACACGAGGTGTAATCCTCACAGGATCCTGAATCCTGCGCGTCTGCCAATTCCGCCACTCCGGCGCTGCGCGAGGAAAGTTTAATTTCCCGCGTGAATTCTGTCAACTAATCGAGATATCCCAAATCGCGCAGGCGCTTCTCGATCGCTTCTTCCTCACTTTGGGAATACGAGGAGATGTACCCTGCCTCCATGAGCTTTGTTCGCAGGACCGCCTCGACGTATTCGGAGACGGAACCCGCCGAAAGCTCGGAAAGGTGGTCCTCGATCGCCTGGACGATATCAGCGGAGATCTCGATCGCGCGTTTGTCGGTCATCCTTCCTCCTTCAGTCCGAAATGCTCGAGGATCATCCCCTTTATCTCAAGCAGCGACCGATCGCCTTTCTCATCACCGGGGTAGGATATGATGATCCCGTGCGGAGCGTGATTCGCGTCGTCCGGGCCGGTGTCGTTCTCGTGGAAGTGGATCCTGTTCCACCCGATCGTCCCGATCGAACGCCAACGCAGATCCCCGAAGTAGACGAGTAAGTCGGGTGGGATCCCGTTCACCTCGGGATAGAGCTCCTCCGGGCGCAGGACACGCGTTCCGATCGAACGGCCGTCTTCGTCTGGGATCGCGGCGATCGCTCCCGCGAGCTCGGCTCGCACCCGGTCGTAATCCTCGCGCGGGATTATCCCCTCAGGCTCCCTTCCCGCGACGTTCAGGAAGACCCGTCCGTAATACCCTCCTTCGCCCCATGCCACCGTGCGCGACCAATCGACCAGTCCTGATTCGATCAGCTCCCCCATCCGGGTCGGTTTCTCCGGATACTCCCGCAGGGACAGGTACCCCTCCTGGATCAGCCACTCGTTGATTCCGATCCCCCCGTCCATCCGCTGCGCCCCGTGGTCGGAGACGATGAGGATGCGGGTATCGGACGGCATGGCGTCGATCAACCGCGCGATCTCCGCATCGATCAGCCGGTAGTAGTCGGGGATGGCGTTGCGGAACGGGCTTTTCGGATCGTATTTCCGATGAGCCTTGTCGTAGTGGGACCACAGGCCGTGGTGGATCCGGTCGGTCCCAATCTCGACCATCGCGAAAAAGTCCCATTCGTGGTGTGTGACCAGGTGACGAGCAAGTGCGAACCGCCGGGCCGTCATCGTGCGCAGCTCCTCGATCAACCACGCCTTGTCGTCGGTGCGGAACCCGCGCACGTCAAGGATATACTCCCCAACGGTGCTGGCGATCTCCTCCTTCAACGCCGCTGGGTAGGTGTAGGGAGCATCGATCCCCGGGGCAAGGAATCCCGATACCAGGAGACCATGCACCGGCTTTGGCGGATAGGTGCCGGGGATCCCGAGGAGGATAGATCTGAGTCCGTGCCGCCCGAGGACGTCCCAAACGGTCTCCTCATGAAACGCGGCCGATGTGGCGATCCTAAGACCGGTGTAGGAATAATCGGCGCGGTTTCTGAACCCGTAGATGCCGAATTTGCCCGGATCGGCCCCGGTCATCATGCTCATCCACGCGGGAATCGTGATCGGCGGGTCGACCGAACGCAACCGGGCGAAGCTGCCCTTCTTTACCAATTTGGAGATCGTGGGAAGCTGGGCAAGGAGTTCATTCAGCAGGTTCGGATCGGCGCAGTCGAGCCCGATCAGCGCTAATTTACTCATCCCGCATCGCCGCCTTCAGGATCTCCGCCACTTCGGGACGCGTGAACTCCAGAGGCAGATCCTTCCCCTCTCGCAGCAGTTCCCTTACCTTCGTCCCGGAAAGAAAGACGTGGTCCTCCTTTCCGTGGGGGCAAGTCTTGGAGGTCGCCATCTGGCCGCATTTTTTGCAGTAGAACGCGTGTTCGAACTTGAGCGGAGTAATCCCGAGCTCGTCAGGATCGAACTGATCGAAGATCTCCTGTGCGGCGTAGGTCCCGTAGTAGTTCCCCACCCCGGCGTGGTCGCGACCGATGATGATGTGGGTGCACCCGTAGTTGCGTCGGCAGATCGCGTGGAAGACTGCCTCGCGCGGGCCGGCGTAGCGCATCGGCGCGGGGAACGTCCCGAGGAAGACCCGGTCCTTAGGGAAGTAGTTTTCAATTATCGCTTTGTAGCAGTCCATCCGCACCTGTGCCGGGATGTCCCCTTGTTTCGTCTCGCCGACGAGCGGATTAATGAATAATCCATCCACTATCTCTAATGCGCACTTCTGCAGGTACTCGTGCGCGCGGTGAATCGGGTTTCTCGTCTGAAAGGCGACAGTCGTCTTCCACCCCTTCTCCGCGAATATGCGCCGCGTCTCCGCTGGGTCGAAATGATATTCCGGAGATTCCACCGGCACCCTCTCCAGAAGCTCGATCTCCCCTCCGAGGAGGGTCGTCGGTTCGGCGTAAAGACGGGCCACTCCGGGGTGTGCCGAGTCGTCCGTTCCGTAGACATGGGTTGCTTCCCGTTTGGGATCGCGGGAGTAGCTCCCGGTTACGTGCATCGTTCCGTAGATCGTACCTGTGGAGTCGATGAGTGCGATCTCCGCTCCCCTGCTGATCCCCCGGGTGAACTCGGGATCGGCCGGAAGCACGATCGGGATCGGCCAGATCGTCCCATTTGGAAGGCGCATCTCGTCGAGAACGCGGTTGTATTCCTCCTCGTTCATGAACCCGGAAAGCGGGCTGTACAGGCCGCAGGCGATGTTGTCGAGCTCGGAGAGATGAAACCGGGAGAGGGTGAGCTTGGGGAGCTTCTCCGCCTGGCGCCGACGTTCGGCCCTTGCTTCACCTGTCAAAATACGGTTTATCAGCTCACCACCGTGGGGGGCGATCATTCCGCCTCCTTCGCTGGAACGCGGGCTGGGATCAAACCGCGCTCCTCAAGGTACGCGAGGATCTTTCCGAGCGATTCTTCCACCGTCTCTTTATCAGTGTGCACCACGATCTCTGCGTCCTCCGGCGGCTCGTAAGGATCGTCGATTCCGGTGAACCCGGTGATCTCCCCGGCGAGCGCTTTCTTGTACAGGCCTTTGGGATCACGCTCGATCAAAGTGTCGATCGGACATTCCACGTACACCTCGATAAAGTTGTGACACCGCTTTCGCGCGTTTTCCCGCGCCTCGCGGTAGGGGGAGATGAACGAACATGTCGTTGCCACCCCGTTTTTGCTGAGGAGCTCGGCGACGAACGTCACGCGGCGGATGTTCTCATCCCGGTCTTCTTTGGAAAATCCAAGATCGCGCGTCAGATCCTGACGGACAACATCCCCGTCCAACCGCTGCACGAACCTCATTCCACGGGCCCGCAGCTCCTTCTCCAACGCCACGGCGAGCGTAGTCTTCCCTGACCCTGATAAACCAGTGAACCAAACGACAAAACCTTCTCGCATTGTTCCTCCTGAGATTTTATAGATATCCGAGCTTGCGAAGGCGTTTCCGCAAAAGCTCGATTTCTTCGGGAGTGAGAGCGCCCGACGGCGTTCCGCGCTCGGCAACGAGGTCACGCAGTACGTACACCACAAACTCGTTCACCGAGCGGAACCCCGTTCCCTCGATTACACGCTGCAACCGCTCATACAGCGGCCGTGGAATCTTAATCGTCACTCGATCAGACATAATACTCCAATTAGAGTATACTCGGCCAGATATACTACTTCAACTAATCTCCCATCTTGCATTTATTCGAGATACCGCATATACTGTTTGTACTCTATTTGGAGTATAGACAGCAGGGGAGTGACATGTTCGCTTGGTACCTCGCACCACTTGCTCTTGTGGCGGAGTATGTAGACTCAACGTTGGGGATGGGGTACGGCACCAGTCTCACTCCTATTCTTCTCCTTTTCGGCTATCTACCCACCCAAGTTGTTCCGGCGATCCTGCTTTCAGAGCTCGTCACCGGCCTATTAGCAGCAGTTCTGCACCACAGTGTGGGCAACGTGGATTTCCGGCGCGGTTCCCAGGATCGTAAAGTCGGATTTGTCCTCGCAGGGCTGAGCGTAATAGGTGCAATAGCTGCGGTATTTCTTGCGGTGAACCTTCCGGCAAGAACGGTGAAGTTGTATATCGCTGCCATTGTGTTGCTTATGGGATTTTTGATCTTACTACATCGGAACAGGACCCTTTCTTTCTCCTGGAGCCGGCTCATTGGAATCGGAATAGTAGCAGCGTTCAACAAGGGAATCTCAGGCGGCGGCTATGGTCCGTTGGTGACTTCTGGTCAAATTGTCTCTGGGGTCGGAGCCAAGAACTCGATTGGAATAACAAGCTTTGCTGAAGGAATAACCTGCGCAGTTGGAGTGATTACCTACCTTATCCTCCGTCCTGAAACCTCTTGGCTTCTTGCTCCACCCTTGCTCTTGGGAGCGACCCTCTCCGTGCCCCTTGCTGCTCTAACAGTGAAGAAACTGCCGGCGCGGTCGTTTACAACGCTTGTAGCGTTCGCTGTCTTGACCCTGGGAGCCCTCAGCCTGTATCGCGCGATATTGTAATTATACACTCGTTTTTCGTGATAGAGAAACAGATTCACGGAAGAACAGATAGTGAAGATCTTGGAGTAAGCAGA
The DNA here is from genome assembly GCA_964654805.1 of uncultured Thermotogae bacterium. Lineage (GTDB taxonomy): Bacteria > Bipolaricaulota > Bipolaricaulia > UBA7950 > UBA9294 > S016-54. The sequence continues at coordinate 17,282 of CAZZJU010000024.1, forward strand.
CAAAGGGGAGCAAACCATCACCGATTTCTGCCGTAAGCATGGGATATCGCAGGCTACATTCTACAGCTGGTGCAGGCAGTTTCGGGGGATGAACGTGGAGACACTACGTGAATTCAAGCGCCTTCAGCAAAGAAGCTTTTGGCGGATCGCGAACTGGAGATCGACGCGATGAAGAAGGTAATGCAAAAAAGTTTTGAAGCCGCGCGAGCGGCATCAATATGTGACAGAGATGAAGCACTACAACGTGCTTGAGAAGAGAAGCTGTAAGCTGATTGAAATCTCCCGATCCAGATCCGATATGAGCCGATTTGTGTGCTTGCCTTCTGGAAAGCGTATAAAGTACTCTTCTCCGCATATAATAATTACGCTTGGAAGTTGAATCTAGCTCCAATGGGTACGAATATGACTAGCGAGATAAGTAAATGAGTGAGATGGGAGCTGTGTAGGGCACCAGAAAATTCAACGGTGAGGTAAAATGCAGCCGAGCAAAGCAGATATCAAAATAGCAGATATTGTGGAGAAAGCGCATCAAGATCAAGACGTGCTTGCGGTTATCGTTTTTGGAAGCTATGCCCGTGGTGATGATGGACTGGCTTCCGATCTGGATATCTGTCTTGTGCTGCAACCGAAAGATTACAGCGAGCTGGAACTATCGCACAAGAGGCTGGAGTATTTAAAGCATTTTGCTAATGCCAGGCTGGATATACAAATTTATCAACAGCTCCCTCTTTACATCAAAAAGAGAATCTTGCAAGACGGAGAAGTCATCTTTTGCCGCGATGAAGACATGTTATATGAGCTTGCTTTTCGTACCATTCAGGAATTTGAGGATTTCAAGCGTATTTACTACAGCTATCTGGAGGAAGTAGCCAATGGCTAACCTGGATCGGGAGCGGATTTTAGCCAAGATAGACCAGCTTGATACCTATATCGCTGAGTTAAAAGAAATCGCTCCTAACAGCTTTGCCGAATACCAGACGGTAGAGAAGAAGCGAGCCTGTGAGAGGATCCTTCAGGTGTCTATTGAAGTGGTAATAGATATTTGCAATCTATTGGTTTCCGGACTGCGTCTTGGATTGCCTGCGGAAGAAGAGGACCTGTTTAGGAAGTTGCTCAAAGCCGATGTTATAAGCGAAGAAATGAGTAATAAGCTGCGGGAGATGCGAGGATTCCGGAATATCATAGTTCACGAGTATGCCCAAGTGGACGATAGGCTCGTCTACGAAGCTGTAAAGACCAAATTAGAGGATTTTAGCTTATTCAGGCGGGAAATACTGGCATACTTGAAGCAATGAA
>CAZZJU010000025.1:0-18190 GCA_964654805.1 uncultured Thermotogae bacterium
AGAGGGAAGCAAGGTCACTATACAGATACCCAGGGTATCCTTTACGGGTTGGCACGTCTCCGCGTGCTGTCGCTACCTCGCGCAGTGCCTCGCAGTAGTTGGTCATATCGGTCATGATGACCAGGACGTGTTTGTCACGCTCGAACGCGAGGTACTCGGCCACGGTGAGAGCAACACGCGGGGTGATCGTTCGCTCGATTGACGGGTCGTCGGCGAGGTTGAGGAACATCACCACGTTCTCCAACGCGCCCGACTCGCGGAACGTTTCCTCAAAGTACGCCGCTTCGTCGTGCTTTACCCCCATCGCAGCAAACACGATCACGAACTCCGATTCCTCTCCCGGGATCGTCGCCTGGCGCACGATCTGCGCGGCGAGTCTGTTGTGGGGAAGACCGCTCGTCGAGAATATCGGGAGCTTCTGCCCGCGGATCAGGGTGTTCATCCCGTCGATTGCTGATATCCCGGTTTGGATGAAGTTCTCCGGGTAGATGCGGCTGACCGGGTTGATCGCCGCTCCGTTGATATCGCGTTCCTCACCGGAGAGCGGCGGCGGAGCTCCGTCGATCGGTCGGCCGGTTCCGTCGAACACCCGGCCGAGCATCTCTTCCGATACTTTGATCATAAGCGGCTGGCCGGAGAACCGGACCTTGGTCTTGGTCGCCGAGATGTCGCTTGTTCCCTCGAATACCTGAATCGCTACTGTGTCACCGTCAATGATCAGCACACGTCCGCGGCGAGTCTCACCAAACGAAGTTGTCACTTCGGCGATTTCTCCATAGCCGACTCCCTTAACCCCGGTCACGAAAACCAACGGGCCACTTACTTGTTCCACTCCCAAATAGATGCGTCTTCCGTTTGCCATCGTTATCCCCTCGTCTCGACCGTCCGGGCCAATCCCTGTCCGAGTTGGTCGAATTCTGCGTCCATCTCTTCTTTGATTTTATCGAGCTCTTCAAGTTTATCGTCCGGTATTTCGTGCTTCATCGTGAGCAGCTTTATGTTTACTTTCATCTGCTGGATCCGATATATCGGCAGTCCCTTTTGGATCAATTCACGCGCCCGTTTTTCGTAATGAATGAGGAGCTCGAGCATTTTTAGCTCCTTCTCTGGGGTGGAATAACGGTCGATCTCGTCCATCGCGTTCTGTTGCAGGAATCCCTCCTTGATCAGGGAGGCTACCTGCAGCACAAGTCGCTGTTCGCTTGGCAGAGCGTCCGGTCCGATGATCTGAACGATCTTTTGCAACTCGTTCTCCCGCGCGAGGATAGAAAGCGCCTCCTGACGAAGAGTCCGCCAGTCGACATGTTTCTCCCGCTGCCACCAATCGGCCATTTCATCGATGTACTCGGAATAGGTGTCAATCCACGAGATCGCTGGGAAGTGGCGCGCAAACGCGAGGCGCTTGTCGAGAGCCCAGAATGTGCGAATGAACCGCTTCGTATTCTGAGTCACTGGCTCAGTGAAATCTCCTCCCGGCGGGGAGACTGCCCCAATGATCGTGATCGATCCGTAACGATCTGGTCCGACCAGCCCGTAACCAGCCCGCTCATAGAACTCGGCTAACCGCGCTGGAAGGTAAGCGGGAAATCCTTCCTCCACCGGCATTTCTTCCAACCGACCGGCGATCTCACGCACCGCTTCAGCCCAGCGGGAGGTAGAATCGGCCATCAACGCTACGTGGTATCCCATGTCGCGGAAGTACTCCGCGATCGTCACCCCGGTGTAGATTGAGCTCTCCCGTGCAGTCACCGGCATGTTCGACGTGTTGGCAATGAGAATCGTCCGCTCCATCAGCGGTCGACCGGAGCGCGGGTCCTTCAATTTGGGAAATTCTTCCAATACATCTGTCATCTCGTTCCCCCGCTCGCCGCAGCCGATGTAGATGATCAGGTCGGCGTCAGACCAACTGGCGAGCTGATGTTGAAGCACGGTCTTACCTGCTCCAAATCCACCTGGGATCGCGGCTGCTCCGCCTTTGGCAAGCGGGAATAGAATGTCGATCACCCGCTGCCCCGTGATGAGAGGAACGTTCGGGGTGTATCGCTCCTTAAGCGGGTGCACCCGCCGCACTGGCCAGCGCTGGAGCATTGTGATCGGCCGTTCACCGTTGTCGGTTTCGATCACCGCGATTTCGTCAGTGACGGTATACTCGCCGGCTGGCGCCATCTTCTTCACTTTGCCGGTTATCCCCATGGGTACAACGATTCTGTGCTCCAGGAGTGGGGTTTCCGGAACTGTACCCAGGATTGTTCCCGCTACAACTGTATCTCCTTCTTTAACTGATGGGGTGAACTCCCACTTTTTGGTTCGATCTATTGTTTCTACTTGTACTCCACGTCCGATAAACGTTCCCTGTTTTTCCTTTATCAGATCGAGTGGTCGGGCTATTCCGTCGAACACTTTCCCCAGAAGTCCTGGGCCGAGCTCGACGGAGAGCGGCTGACCGGAGCGATAAATCGGCATCCCGGGCTTCAGCCCAGTTGTATCCTCATATACCTGAATCGTAGCGGTATCTCCATCCAGGCTGATGATCTCTCCGGCCAATCGCTCATCGGAGACAAAAACAAGCTCCATTACATTTGCCTCTGACATCCCAACGCCCTTGACTACGGGCCCGTTGATGTAGGTTATCGTTCCTACTTGCTCTTTTCCTTCACTTCTTTGCTCTGTCATCTTTCTTCTCCTCATCGAGCGGGGTGAAGATCTCACGTTCAACCATCTCTTCTACCTTGGGAGTGAACTCCCGGAGAAGTTGGGCAAGGGAGCTATCTATCTCCAGGTGTTTGTCCGGGAACTCGATTATCAATCCACCGTGTAGATCATCGGTAACGAGGGTCACCTCTTTGATGCCAAGTTTCGTGGCGAGCGCTTGGGGAAGCTCTTTCTCGTAACGCGCGCAGTCCTGCGCGGAGAGATGAAGCACCACTCTCTCAGGAGGCTCTTCCCCGGCGATCGCTGCCTCCACCAATCCGACAAGGACGTTCAAGTACTCCTTGCCATCCTTGGCGCACAGCTGCTCAAGCCGGTCACGGATCTCTCCAACTATCCGGCCGAGTATCTCTGCCTTTTCTCGGAGGAGCTCCTCCTTCAGACGCAGTTGCGCCTGGGAAATAATCTGTTTTCGCACGCGCTCTACTTCGTCCATCTTTGCGCGGACAAGCTCTTCTTCACGTGCTTTCGCTTTCTCTTCTGCGGTGGAAATGATCCGCTCCGCTTCCTTTTGCGCCCGGGAGATGATCCGCTCAGCGCTGCGCTTGGCCTGCTCGATTACATGCTCGGTAAGGGCAGTTAAATCGCCCATTGCTTTCACGTTTGTCATAGTCTGATTCCGATCGCCCCCGCAATGAACTCCTTGATGCTCGTCTTCTCCAGTGGTCCATCCGGTCCGGGAATCTCCACCACCAGTGGAAAATCCTTACGCGACTGAAGTTCATCCACCAGTGCCGCTGCTTGAGCCGCGATCCGGTCTTCAACCAGGATCAATGCCATGTCCGGATCGGCGAATCGCTCACGCAACACGGTTTCCAGTTCCTCGGTATTCTGTGGAGTATATCCGCCGATCCCGAGAAGGGAGAAGCCAAGCACCAACTCACGGCTACCGATGGTATAGATCCGCTCTCGGTTTAGCATGCTGTGCTACAAGCGCCCGAATATCATAACCGAGATTACGATCCCGTAGATGGCGATTCCTTCTGCCAGCCCGACGTAAACTAGACTCAACCCGAACATGCTCGGCTTCTCAGTCACTGCACCGATTGCCGCTGCTCCCACTCCGGAGAGAGCAACCCCAGCTCCGAGAGAACTGCCAGCAGTGGCCATCGCTGCTCCGAGCAATGCCAAACCTACGCCGGTGCTTGTGGTATTTGTGGGCTGAGTAGTGGTTTCAGCTGGCGTGGTTGTTTGAGCAGCTGCCCATGGATGATAGGTCACCAGCAGGAACCCAAACATCGCCACTCCGGCGAGAAATAACACCAGGTTGAACCCTAACAAACCGTAAGCGATCTTCCGTCTAGTCATCTATTACCTCCTTCTTGAATTTCAGCTTAAACATCAGCCAAGGAAGCCACCATCCGATTCATGATATTTCTATAGATGTCCCAAGATCATGATCGAGATGACGATTCCGTATGTGGCAATTCCTCCCGCTAATCCAACATAAACCAAACTTATGCCGAACATGCTTCTTTTTCTCGTCACGGCCCTGATTGCCGCTGCTCCAGTCTTGGATAGGGCCATTCCTGAGCCGAGGGAACTCCCCGCAGTTGCCAGTGCCGTTCCCAATAACCCCAATCCTAATCCAAGACTTACCCCAGGCATCGATTGCGTGGCAATCTCATGCGCAGCCACCCAGGGATGATAGACTATCATTGTGAACGCGAACATAGCGATTCCCGCCGATGACATCAGCAGGTTAAACCCGAATAATCCGTACACGATCCTGCGTATGAGGGCACTACGATTGTGCATTCATGACCCCTTTCTTGAACTTAAGTTTAAGCGGCGAGAATGCTGTCCCCTCCGCTTCGAAGAATTTGGAGAAGAACTCATAAAACTCTAATCGCAACGCCTGAATTGCGACTACTCCGCCCTCCAAGATAAGAATAAGAAGGTTCCCCCCGGCTACTGTCAGTAGGTAGAACACGCTTCCTGCAGGCAGTGCACGCAACATATTGCCGATTTGGAAAATCGCGATAGACAGTGCCACGTGGTTGAGAGCGAACGCCGCCACACGCACGAATGAGATCGTGTTACTCAAGTACACGATCATCGTTTCAAAGATATCGACACCGGTAATCAACAACGTGACTAGTTTCTCTCCACTTTCCGAAGTCGGTTTGTTGCGCTGGTTATGACGGGACGCAAAGCGCTTAAGCGGCTGTTCCAGCGGCATCAGCAACAGGGGCAGGAACATCAACATCAGGATAGTGATAAATGAGACGCTTGCCCCGCGCGTGTTCATATAAACGGCGATCAATGTACCGAGGAAGAACCATAATCCAAGCGCTCCAAATCGCTCAAACACAAGCTCGACGTAACGACGTTGGACGAATTTCGTCCCGATGTTGATAAGTATCCCCAGAACTATTATTGCAATCCCAAGGATAATCGAATAGCTAAGTATCCGGTTGATCTGGTCGATTGGATGGAACCACAGCGCCGGGATGATATTCTCATACCCAAAGAAGCTACCGTACAATAAACCGAATACAATCGATGACAGTGCAACTGTGGAAAGGATTACTCCTGTACGTCGCCATCCCGCTCGCAGTCCCGGCCATAATAGCAACCACAATCCGCCGAGGAGCAGCACAAAGCCATGGCCCACATCACCGAACATCATTCCGAACATCAAAATGAACGAGATGCTGAACAGGATCGTTGGGTCAAATCCGCCGTAGCGGGGCACACCATACAGATGCACTAAGCCCTCAAACGGTCGGAAGAGCCCCGGATTGTGCAGCTTGCTCGGTACAGTATTACCGTCTTCGTCTTCTGTCTTCTCATACGGTATTTCTTCTGTTTCCAGTACCCAATTGCGTTCGTTGTTCACTATAGACTGGAGACGGTTCAACTCTCGTTTTGGTACCCATCCAGCGGTTATTGCCACTGCTTGTGTTTGCCCTGTCTGTTCGTGTGCGGCGAGTACAGTAGCGTTGATTTTGATAAAGTCGCTCCACTGGGCACGCTGTTCAGCACGCCACGCTTCAAATTTGGAAAATTCATCCTCCAACCGACGTTTTTGTTCGAGTAGATCTTCTTTTTTAGCAGCCAGTGCCTTCAGCGCCTGTTTCGGTTCCCCGGTCAGTTCATCGGGAAGTTCCAGTGTTCGGAACAGAGCCGATTCCAATATGTCTTCGATCTGTTCCCGATCTTTGTTCAAACACACAACGAGAAGTTGTAACCGATGGTGTTCACTACGATAAGGGAGCAACGCGTGCAAAAACCGGTGTAAGCTTCTATCCAGTTGCTCCAGATGGTCTTCGGGTAACGTGCCGGCAAGCACGCAAAACCGACGTAGGTGAAGCAAAGCGCCAATATCTACCTCAAGCGGTTCCAACAGCCGCAGGTGCGCTTCTTGTACGGCCAACTTGTCCAATTCATGTTCTAATGACCGCTGCGCTTCCCGCAATCCCTGAAGACGGGCACGGGCATCGGTAAGCTCGGAGTAAATATCATTAACTTTTTCTTCTAGCTTATCTGGTGGAAGTGGAGTAACGGCTGGATCATCCAGCGGCGCATTTATATCAATATCAAGAAAACTCGCTGCTTCTCGTAGCTTTGCAGACAACTCGGTAAGATCGATAAATGACAGGTATTGTTCCAATCGGGAAACGTGTCGAAGTTCAGTTGGTTGTAATTCCCCGAATCGGCCGATGGCATCCCAAAACCGGGTCACATCCTCGCGTGGAAGGAAGAGGTTGACTTTGTACATCTTGTCAGTGATGAACATTTGCCCCTCCCTGTTCCCGTATTCGTACCTGCTCTATTATCTCGATCAATCGAGATAATTCTCGTTCCTTTATGAAGATGTACCCGACGGCGACTCCGGCTCCAAACGGGTGCATCACAAATGACTCCCGTATCGCTTTCATGATTTTACGGTCGAATAACTTCTCCAACGCGGTTAAATCGAAATCATCCATACGCTCCAATTCACCGGCCAGCTCGGGTCCTAATAACCGGCCTATCTCGCGCCAGCCTTCGTTGTCTTCTACAATATGCCGCAACTCATCTTGGGCGATGACTGGACGAAAGTCGGGAAGGATGTTTACCATTTCGGGAAAAGATTGTCCGTAATTCTTGAGGCGGAACGTCCAAGAGAGAAGTTCTTTCAGTACAATGTTCTTAAGAATCCGGCGTGCGCTCATTGGGCCGTTCTGAAACTGGCTAATTAGCCGCTGAAGGTAAATTGCATCGAGACCCGATTCATACGGAAACGCTACTTGTTTATCTCCTACCTGCCGGTGAATCGCGTTAAGCCGTTTGCGGTACTCTTCCCATGGCAGTTCACGAATCACTGCTTCCAACCCCGGCAGTTCCAGCAGGCGATGGTAATCAACATCTTCCCAAGCAAGGGAGAACAGATGTTGTTTTACTTCGTCTGCCGGAATACGGTGAAGTTGAGCCCGGATAATAATTTTGAGATTCTCCAGGCGATAGCGTGCCAACACATCCAAAAGGAGGGTTCTCCTGTATTCGTAAAGGGAATGAATCAGATCGGCTATGTCATTCAAGAATGCCTGTCGGATGCGATCGGATAATCTGTCCCATGAATCATCGATCGCGTCAGCGTAGCCCGATTCCCGCAGGCGCTGGAGCACAGCGTCGCGGTCGACTTCAGCAAGCCGATCTAACTCGACATCCTCTACCAACCGGGCCAATTTGCCGCGGACCTTTGCCAGGAGATAGGTTGACATCCTACTCCTTCGCCAAGGTGAGGATGGAGGCAAGGTCGAGGTTTGCTTCTTTTACGATCTCCTCGTGCAGGCTCTTGTAGCGTTCCTTCAAGCCTTGCAACAACTTTTGCTGCTCCGCTTCAAGTTTCGCAGCCTGCGCCTTCCCTTCAGCCTCAGCTTGGGCGCGCAATTCACTTAATCGCTTATTTGCCCGTTCTTCAGCCTGTGCCAGAAGTTCCTCAGCTTTTTTATTTGCAGAGGCGAGGATTTTCGCTGCTTCTTTTCGAGCATCTTCCTCAATCTTTTTCGCCTTTTCCTCTGCAGCGAGGATCTCCTTCAGATATTTTTCTATCATCTCATCAGCCTTCTCAAAGCAGTCCGAATTGCGGGGATAGCACCGCTAAAAACGGACGGGGAATATCAACTTATGTAGTATACTCTTTCCGGATTTCGGATCAAGGGAATTATTCCCAAGCGCATTTGGATTTTAAAAATGCCGTAGCTGATGATAGAATCCTTGTTTAAGAATGGCAGGCATAAAAGAACGTATTCAACGATTGGTAGTTCAGAATTTGAAGCTAAACCTGCTTGCAATATTGATCGGGGTGATTGGCGGGTTCGGAGCGCTTCTGTTCCGTTACTTTATTTTCTTCATTAACGACCTTGTATTCTTTCACCGTACCTCAATCCATTTCATTCCGCCGCTTGAACATCACGCAGGTTGGACGGTCTTTCTCATCCCAGCTGCCGGTGGCCTAATCGTTGGATTGATTACCCATTACTTTGCGCCAGAAACGAAAGGACATGGAGTGCCGGAAGTTATGGAGGCGATGGCACGCCGCGGTGGTAGAATCCGCCCGCGTGTAGCGCTTGCTAAGGTGGTGGCTTCCGGAGTGTGTATTGGGACGGGCGGATCAGCCGGACGCGAAGGCCCTATCGTTCAGATTGGGAGTTCAGCTGGGAGTACCGTAGGACAGTTTCTCAAACTTCCGAGTTCGGATATTAGAGTGCTCGTCGGGTGTGGAGCCACCGCTGGGATTGCCGCTACATTCAACGCGCCACTTGCTGGAGTGTTGTTCGCTATCGAGCTGATACTGCTGGAATTGAAAACGCGATCATTCGTGCCTCTTGTCATCTCTTCTACGTTTGCCACGATAATCTCCCGTATCTTCCTCGGTGCCGAACCGATGATCAGAGTTCCCGCTTACCATTTCCGTAGTCCTTACGAGTTAGTCCTCTACTTATTCCTCGGTCTTTTTGCTGCGTTGGTCGGCTATGTGGAAATAACGAGTTTATATGGGACAGAGGACTTGTTCGACCGGATTAAAGTACACCCAGTACTGAAACCAGCAATCGGAGGGCTTCTCCTCGGCGTCATCGGCCTTTGGCTGCCCAATGTATTCGGCACGGGATATAGCACGGTAGGAGCGATTGTGAACGAGCAATTGGGACAGCATGGTGCTCTTCTGTTCGGTTTTCTTGTACTGCTTATGGTGGCGAAAATTGTAGCCCTTTCTCTCACGTTAGGGAGCGGCGGATCAGGTGGAGTGTTCGCTCCTTCCCTGTTTATCGGGGCGGCGCTCGGCGGGGCGTTCGGGGTGCTGGCGGATATTCTGTTCCCCGGGATTGCTGCTCCTTATCCTGCTTATGCTCTCGTAGGAATGGCCGCTGTCTTTTCGGCCGCCTCGCGTGCTACCCTTACCTCAATCATCATGCTGTTTGAGATGACGCGCAATTACAATATTATTCTCCCGCTCATGTTCGCTTGCGTCGTCGCTGATGTGACAGCCTGGCTCCTCTATCCGGATACGATATATACCAAGAAACTTTCTCGTCGTGGGGTACGAATCGCTCAGGATCTCGAGATAAACGTGCTTAAGACGCGGTTTGTAAGCGATGCGATGACTCGCGCAGTAGAGACGATCCCTATGGATATGCCAGTGTACAAAGTGCAGGAGAAAATCCTTGAAACGGGGCATCAAGGATTTCCTATCGTCGATGAAAATGGACGACTGGTGGGGATCATCACTGGTAGAGATGTAATGAAAGCGGTTAAGGAGGATCGGTACAAGCCGGCAATCGAAGCGGCGCACCAACATCTTACCGTAGCGTATCCGGATGAAACATTGAATGAGGTCTGGGAAAGGATGGGGGAACGCGGAATCGGCCGACTTCCCGTTGTCTCGCGCAACGATCCAAGCCGCTTGGTTGGTTTCATTACCAAGGGAGACATAACCAGATTCGCCCGTGCCCGATAAGGACAATCAGCGCGCGTGTGCGCGCCGCTTCATGAGCAGTATGCTCAGTCCGAGCGTTACCGCGGCGTAGCTTGCCAGCACCACAAGCTCGAACCAGATCCCGGATATCCCTCATCCATGCAGCATCACCGCTCGCAGGGCGCGGTTCAGATAAGTGAGGGGTATGGCAACGCGAGCGGGGGCAGGCCGGGGGAGAGGATCTACGCCAGCTAGAACGCCTCGGTGATGATCACAAGGCGTATCAGGCTCAGGCTTCCGGCGAACATCGTGTGGAACAAGAAGTTAGGCAATTAGGATCACCTCGAGCGCTTACAGGATCGCGATCACGGTGAACGCCAGGGTGTGAAGCCGAGGTTGGGCTCCCATAGATGGACCAGGAACGTCAGGAGCCGCTTCCAGGATGCCGTTGCGCTCCTCGCGCATCAGGGTGATCAGGGAGAGCATAAAAGTGATCACCGTCACGACGAACCCGATAGGAGGTGGATCGTTTGTTCTTGATAGGTGGAGGGCATCTTTCCCTTGATTTGCAGCACTCGGTCGATCACTTCCTGCGAGAGCCCGGGCTGGATAACGATCACCGCCCACACCTTCTCCTCTTTCAGCTCCTTCTCGGTGGTGACAGCGGCGTCTATCCGGCGGATGTGGAAGACCTTTTCCCCGAACCCGGCGGCGAGCTCGGCGGACGGGGATTTCTCCACTATGACCGTTCCGAACTCGCGCGTGTTCAGGGTGATGGTCCCCCGATCGTGGTCGACCACAATAACGCGCACGTCGGTCGGACTGCCGGAGAATGTGTACCCGAACAGGCGGATGAAGATGAGGGGGATCGTCCCGATCATGAATACGGTAAGAAGATCGTGTCGCAGCCGGCGGAAGACGTTGCGGGCGACAAGCAGGACGTTCATACCTCTCCGCCTCCCTTCTTTCCCACCAAGGTGAAGAACGCGTCTTCCAGGGTGGCGGCGTGTGTCGTTTCCTCCAGCACCTGCGACGGACCTTCCTCTACCAGGCGGCTCTGGCTCCTCAGCCCACACGCGTGCAGCGGGACGCCTTTTCCAGATGTGTGTACTGATCAGGATGTTATCCTATCCTGCGCTATTTTCTTACAGAACGCGCAGATCGGGATCGACGCCAGCGGTCGGTTCATCGAGCAAGAGCAACTCGGGGCGATGAATCATCGCCACTGCCAGCGAGACCCGGCGCTGCATCCCTCCGCTCAAATCGCGCACGAGGGCGTGCCGCTTTCGTTCCAGTTCCACCAGAGTCAGAATTTCGTCGGCACGCCTCCGCACTTCCCTACGCGACAGGCCGTGCAATCGCGCGAAAAAGCACAGGTTCTCGTGAACCGACAGATCCTGGTAGACCGCGTTCTCCTGCGGCATGTAGCCTATGTGTTGCAGCACCGAGAAATTGGGAATGCGCTGCCCAAATAGCTCAATCGTGCCGGCATCCGGACGCAGGATGCCGCACAGAAGCCGCATCGTCGTCGTTTTCCCGCTTCCATTCGGCCCGATCAGCCTGTAAATCTCGCTTCGCGTGACCGGGAGATTCAGCCCATTTACCGCCGTCACCCGACCAAATCGCTTTGTCAGCCCGGCAGTACGAATTGCGCTATCCATAGCGTGAAGTGCAGATGGCACAGCTGCAGTAGTCAACGCCGATTTGCTCATCATTCATCCGCCTGTACGATTGGATGACGCAGCAAGTGTGCCGCTCCGCGGGACAACATGTAAGAGATCCCACACAGGACGAACGTAATCTCCGTCATTTTGAGCGCAAACGAAAATCCGACCGCTGCCGCTTTACTGAGTCCGAACAACCCAAATATCCCCACCATACCTCCAGCGACGATTCCCACCCCACCCGGTGTGATCCACAGGAACATGTTCAAGAACATGGTAAGGGCGAAAATCAGGCTGAGATCCAGGATCGAGAGTGTCGCTCCCTGAGTAAAGTACACGAAGATCAACGGGCTAAGCGCGAACAGGACCGAAGAGAGCAGCGCAGGGATGAACGCGAGAATGGTGCCACGGCGGTGGCCGGGTGAGAATGCGTCTTCAATCTCCCGTTCCACTTTGAGAAACCAACTTGCAGCGCGTTCGAGGTAGCCACGCCATGGAATCAACCGCGCGAGGAACCGGAGAAACTTAGTCATCCAGATATGACGACGCGCAAAATACACCATAACCATTCCCATGAGCACCATGCCCGTGCTTGCCCACACAAACAACCCCAACCGCACCCACGCCGACAATCGATGAGTAAACAGTCCATACACGCTACCGATGAATACGAGTACGAGTGCACTAAGCATGTTCAAAAACCGCTCCACCACAACACTCGACGTCACCTCCGCAACTTGGGTAGTAAACCGCCGCGTGAGCAAATATATGCGTACCGGCTCCCCGCCAAAATTCGCTGATGGGGTGATGTAAGTTACGGTATACCCACCAGCAAACGCTCCCAGCACCTCTCCCCAACCGCGGTGTACCCCATATGAACGAAGTAGAATTCGCCACGTGACTGCCCACAGGAAGAACATCAAAAACGCGTTCAAGAAGAACAACACAAACCCAATCGGGCTGAGAGCGAGGAACTGTCGCACTATCCGTTGCCAACCGACCCAGTGAATCACTCCCCACAGTAGCGCTCCTCCCAGCCCAAGGGAACAACAAACTGCCACTTGTCGCCTGGTTACATGCATCAATGCTGATTTCCTCGAATTAGAGCAGTTACTGCCTTAACCCCGCTGCTCACCCGTCCACCGTCCTCACCGCCTTCGCAAAGAATCAATCCGCTTTCCCAAACCGGGCCGCAGGAATTTCTCTCCTTATCGGCATAATCCCAATCATGTATACATAAATGATAATGAAAAAAGGTGCAGGAAACCAGCGGAGTCGGATACAAAGCATGCTCGCGTTTATCGCGGGAATGATACGCACCGCGTAACCACGCCTCACAAACCAAACTTGGGGCATTACATAAACCTCCGCGGCAAGCTGTGGCTATGATAGGCAACTGCCGCTAGCGCTGTAACTGTGGCAAACCCCACCAGGGCTAACAGATCGACCGTAACAAGCAGATAATGCCCGCTGCCCATGCAGTAGCGCAGCAAATCGGTGAAATAAGTGAGCGGCGAAACAAGCGCTAACACCCGTCCCCAATGCGGCAATGTCTGAAGTGGTATGAATATTCCACTGATGAAAATGAGTGGAAATTTGACGAGCGCCGATAGCATCATCACATTTCCCGGGATATCGGCCGGAGGAGCGGAAAACAGTAAGCCGATATACGCAAAGCACACCCCAGCGATAATTATCCCCAAAGCGAGTATAAACGCATGCTGGACAGGAACGCCAAGTCCGATCCCGATAAACAACGGGACAAGCGTGATGACGAGTCCAAATATAAGCGAGGCGGTGGCATCGCCAAGCAGGATCGCGAACATGGAAATCGGTGCTGCCACTAATCGCTCCAGAACCTTCATCCGCGTTTCCCACGGCGTGATCAGCGGCCCCACCGACGTAGCGGTGAAAAACGTCGTCATCGCGATCAACCCCGGTATGAGAAATCCCACTGTGAGGTGCCGCCCCACGTAGAACGCAAGGAACAAAAATCCGGGTAGAACCGGTCCGTACACAATTACCGGTCCCTTAAAGTAGTACACTTGGATGTCCTTCTTACATACTGCCCACGCGCGGGAAAGCTGCGCTGCCATGTTCATGTGGCACCCTCCCCGGAACCGGAACCAGCACTAGTCAGCTTAAGGAAGACCTCCTCCAAGCTTGGTTCAACGGTATTCAATGCCATAATCTTCGCTTCACTTCCTTCCGCCATTTTCACCAACCCCTTGATCACACGATCGGGCTGATCGGTGTAGAACCGAACTTTATCCCCGACGATTTTATACTGGCGCACACCCGGGATACCGGCAAATGCCTCCGGGGCGATCGTACCACGCAGCTGCGCCTCAACTACGCGGAGTTCGGACGCAGTGCGACGGAGGGTCTCCGGAGAGTCGATAGCGATAATGCGACCGCGGTTGATGATCGCTACCCGCTGGCACAGCCGGTTCGCTTCATCGAGGTTGTGAGTGGTGAGAAATATCGTCACGCCTTGGTCGTGCAGGGCCACGAGCTTTTTTCTAATCATTAGAGCGCTGCTCACGTCCAACCCGGAAGTAGGCTCGTCGAGAAACAGGATTTGCGGCGCATTGATAAGAGCCATCGCCAGCAGCAATCGCTGCCGCATTCCCTTGGAGAATGTCCGTGCTCGATCGTGTTTGCGTTTCCATAAACCAAACTCGGTGAGCAGTTGTTGTGCACGCTGATACCGAACGCGGCGTGGCACCCCATACAGCTCGCCCATCAGCATCATGTTTCCCCATGCGGTGAGATCGACATAGACATTGGCCATCTCGGGCACGATTCCCATCGTTTGTTTCGCGGCAATTGGGGATCGCATTATGTCGTATCCGTTTATCCGCACCCACCCGCTGTCCGGCGGAAGGACGCCGGTGAGGATGCGAACGGTGGTCGTCTTACCGGCGCCGTTGGGACCGAGAAATCCGAAAAATTCGCCATCTCGCACCGTGAAATCGATCCCATAAAGCGCGGTGAATTCCCCGTACCGCTTGGTAAGACCCGCAACTACGACAGCGTCCATCATTCTCATACCCTTCGCCCAGCGAGGTACCCCGCGCGCACCGCGTCCACGATCTTCCCCGGGCAGACGCAATCGCCAATCGAGTAGGTCTCAAAGTCGTGGAGTTCCTCCTGGAGGGCTCGTTGTGGAACCGGATTGCGCGCAAGGACAACGGAAGCAGCGGGAAGTTCACGAGCTTTACCGCGAGCGTCCCTGATCCGCACGGCACGCTCAGTTATTCGATCCACGGTCACCTCGGTGATGATCGACACGTTACGTTCCTCTAGCTCGCGAAGTAGGTAATCACGGTAAATCGGTTCCAAATCCGGTGCGATGGATTTGTACCGCTTCACCACAGTTACAATATGGTCGTTTGCTGCCAGGAACAGAGCTGTTTCTAAGCCGAGCAAACCACCACCGATCACCACGACGGGACCCTTTGCAATCACTGCCTTGCCGGAGAGCACGTCGTTTGCTGTGACGACGGTTGGTCGGTCTACTCCAGGAATGTCCTCCCGCGGACAAATACAGCCAGTGGCGATAATTATTGCATCCGGTTGTACCTCATTGACGGTCGCCCGTGTGACACGTGTTCTCAGATTTACCCGTACCCCAAGGCGGTAGAGCTCGTCCTCATAGTATTCGATAAGCCAGAGTATTTTCTCTTTCCCGGGAGGGACAGCAGCAAGATTCAAAGCACCTCCCAACCTTTCCCTTTCATCACACAGGACCACCATATGACCACGCAGAGCAGCGACCCGTGCTGCCTCCATTCCAGCAGGACCGCCGCCGACTACAAGCACCTTCTTCGGTCTAACTGCCGGTTCGATCCGGGCAAAACATTCATCCCCACCCACTGTTGGGTTTACCCCGCAGCGAAGCGCATGATCTTCGTGATGGCGAGCGTTTACGCATTCTCCGCATCCGATACATCTTCTGATCCGCTTTGGTTGTCCGGTTCGTACCTTGTTCGGCCAATCCGGATCGGCGATGAGCGCTCTGCCGAGAACGATCAAGTCCGCTGTGCCACGGTGTAGCAACCACGACGCGAATTCAGGCTCACGAATCACCCCCACTGCCGCTACCGGGATCGAGACTGCTTCTTTAAGTCCAGCAGCGAGATAGGCCCGCCATCCCTGTGGGTAAGGCATCGGCTCGAGACGTTTCTCTTTGGGACACAGCCCCAGATCAGCCTGTATCATATCGATGCCGATTGCCTCCAGTCCTGCAGCAATGGCTTTGCCCTCTTCCTGATCGATTCCTCCATCGACCATATCATCAGCAGCAAACCGAATCGTGATCGGAAACTTACTTCCACACAGCTCGCGGATTCGCGCTACAATTTCCTCGACAAACCGAATCCGGTTCTCACGGCTGCCACCGTACTGATCAGTTCGTTTGTTGGTGAGCGGAGACAGGAATTGATTGATAAGCAAGCCGTGCGCTCCTTGCAGTTCTACCATGTCGAATCCGGCTCGTTGGGCGCGCTTGGCAGCAGCGGCGTAAGCTTCGATCAGAGCATGGATCTCATCCCCGGTCAACTCACGCGGGAGGACGCCGTCCTTTCGGAGCAACACGGGGGAAGGCCCCACCGGACGGCGTCCTTCGTTGAATTTGAGAGAGGCGTTCAATCCAGGATGGGTGAGCTCAATTGAGATTTTGGCTCCTGCATCATGCACCGCACGCGCCAGGCGTGCTAATCCGGGGATGAACTCGTCGGAATCGATCCGTGGCTGCGTCGCCCCGTGGCGAGCAGCCGGATAGTCGATACACGCGTTCTCCACGATGATCAACCCCGCTCCTCCCTCCGCACGGCGGTGGTAGTGGAACAACTGGCGTTCAGAGATCTCGCCCGAGGTATGAGTCAGGTTCGTCGCAATCGGCGGAAAAATTATGCGGTTGGAAAGCTCAACCCGGCCAATCTTAATCGGTAGAAAGATATTGGAGTATCTCATAATACTGATTTGTTTTCTTTCTGCATCATGATCGCTCGTGTTCCGTCCCTGAGCACGGTCGAAGCTTTCACAAATCGAGCAAGGAGGATCGCCTGCAGTAGTTCCTCTTCTGTTGCACCGTGATCCTGCCCGGCGATGAGATACGAACGAATCATCTCTTCCTCACCCAATGCAGCGCATGCGGCGAGGCAGATGAGCACCTTCACCTTCTCGGGAAGAGCAGCATAGTGCATAGCAAAATGCTTGTCCTCCTGATGATGGATAAATACCTCCGGCAGCTCATGTGCGAGGTACTCCAAAAATTCTGGAACCTCCGAACGTTTTGTCTTCATCTGATCAAGCATAGCCAATGCTTTCTGCTTTACGGCTTTACTCATCCCTTGCCTCCGTTTGATTTCCTTTGGGCCGCACGACGAGGATCGGGACCGGGCTCTCCTCCAACACGCGCTATGGCCGAGCCCCTCACCCGCTCTACGAACTCGTGTTCTCCGTGCGAGCCCATGACGATCAGAGAGACCTCTTTGTCCCTTGCCCTCTTGACGATTTTTTGCGAAGGGCCCCCTCGACGACCACCAATTCCGTTTTGAACCCCGCCTGCTGTAGCTCTTCCTCCATTCCCTTCAGCTTGCCGTAGCTCTTCTCCAGTATCTTCTTCACGATCTCGTGCTTCACCCGCTTCGGTGGTTCCTTCTTGTAGCTTGCCTCGATCTCCCAGTAAAGATCGATGTTCCGCTCATCATAGACGTGAAGCAGGATCACCTCCTCCGTCCCCGCCTCGCGCAGCTTTTTCACATAATCGAGGGCCGCGCGTCCCGAATCGGAGAAATCGGTCGGATGGAGGATCCGCTTAAACATCTTTCACCTCCGCTTTCGCTCTTGCTTCTTCCCCGTCGAAATACCGCCGCAGCCGCGGAGCTGCCTTCAGGTACACGACCATGAGCAGGATCTGAAAGATCGGCAAGGTCGCCGCCGGGATCGCCACCATCGGGGAGAAGGCCATCGTTGCCAGGGCGATCGCCGTCCCGTTGTTCTTCCCGGTCGATGCGAATGCGATCGCCATGTGGTCGGCATAGGAAAGATGGATCATCCGGTCGATCCACGTGATGAGAAGAAGTGCTACTCCTATGAACAGGGTGTTGGGGATCGTGAGCCACGCCACCAGATCCCATTTGCGCACGATCAGAGTCGCCTTCATGAAGAAGATGAGGAGCACGATCCCGTACATGGCGATGAGGGAGAGCGACGGGAAGAGGGGAAGGAGCTGCATGAACTTCTGCTCCCCCAGCCGCCGAGTCAGTCCGAGCCGGGTGAGGTAACCGGCGATCATCGGGGCGATGAGGATGGTGAGCATCGACTTTATCAAGATCCAGGTTGGGGACGGCATGTGGTACTGGGCGGCGAACAGGCTCATCCACGCTGGGACGGCGAAGATGGAGAAGATGAAACTTACCGCCATTACCACCGTCGCCAGCTCGATGTTCCCTTCAGCGAGGCCGGTGTAGCCGATTGACATCGACGAGCACGGGACCACCATCACGAGGAGAAATCCCATGGCAAGCTGTAGGTCGTGGAGGAAGCCGTTGGCAAGGAGGTAGCCGAACAGCGGGGCGAAAACGAAGTTGTAGGTGAGGGAGAGCAGGATCCCGCGCCAGTTTTTCGCCGCGAGCCGGAGCGTTTCCAGCTTCAGGTTCACCATCATTGGGTAGATGATGAAGAACACTGCGATCGTAGCCAGTGAGGTGAAGACGACCTTATGGGCAGTGACGTACCCCGCAGCCGGATACCCGGCCGCCACCCCGATCCCCATGCACGCGGTAACGTACAGGAGCAGGTACCTACTCAGATGGTTCTTTAAGGATCTTAGGCGCACGGAGCTTCCCCTCCATCCGTTCGTATGTGTCCAAAAACACTTCTAGGCTCGACTTGAGGTTTTCCA
>CAZZJU010000026.1:0-18077 GCA_964654805.1 uncultured Thermotogae bacterium
ATGCAGGAAAATCCGACCTACACCGATCCCGTAGCGGAGATAAAAACGTTTCTCGCGAATAGAATAGCGGCAGCGATCCACGCTGGGATTGACGAGGCACGGATCATTCTCGACCCGGGGATCGGATTCGGAAAGCGCTTGAAGCACAACCTCGCTATCCTGCGCAGGATCAGCGAGTTTAAGGAATTGGGCGTGCCGATCCTGATCGGACTATCGCGAAAATCGTTCCTCGGTGAGATTCTCGGAGTTCCAACAGAAGACAGGTTGATTGGAACGGTGGCAGCAAACGCAGTCGCGATCAGGAACGGAGCGGATATCATTCGGGTACATGATGTGAAGGAGGGGAAACAGACGGCACAAGTGGCCCGCCGTCTGCGTGATGATGCGGCTTGATCTTTCAGATTTTCTCGCACATCCCGGGAAGTATATCCCGTTTTCGATTGTACTTGATGCCAACAGAGCCTCGAAAAAGCTTGCTGAGGGGAGGTTCGTCGAGGGGATAATGGTGGAGGGCGAGGCATTTGTCCAACTTTCCACCCTGTATCTTCGGATCAGTATCCACACAGTGATCGAGCAGCCATGCTCCCGCTGCCTTACCCCAGTGCGAAAGACCATCGATCTCCAAGACTCGTTCGAAGTTCAAATCGCTGCAACTGCTACGAGTACCGACCTGCTGCCGCAGGTAATCGCGTCAATCAGAAATTCTCTCGACCCCCATCCACTATGCCGGCCCGATTGCAAAGGGCTGTGTCCAGTGTGCGGGGTGAACTTGAACGAGCATCCGGATCACATATGTACCAAGCAGGAAGAGGGGAAGAGGAAACTGGGAGATTTCTTCCGATGACCCGTGAACTCGTCGCGCTCGGCCTCGATCCCGGGCTTGCCACTACCGGCTACGGGGTAGTGCGACTCGAGCGGGGAGGATGGGAAGCAGTCGCCGGTGGGGTGATTGAGACCGAGAAAGGGGCACCTCGCGCTCAAAGGCTTGCTGAGATCTATCGCGAGGTGCGGGCTTTAATCGCGACATACAATCCGATCGGGGTGGCAGTGGAGGAGATATATCTCGCGCGCAATGCGCGCACCGCGATGGGAACCGCCGAGACGCGGGGGGTGATCCTGATGGCGACTCTCGGAACCCCGGTCCGCGGCTACACCCCGCTCCAGGTGAAAAAGCGAATCACCGGGTACGGAAAGGCGAATAAGTTGCAGGTGCAGGCCACCATCCGCCAGCTGCTCCACCTCGCCGAGATTCCCAAACCGGACGATATGGCTGATGGGCTGGCCCTCGCCCTCTGCTACCTTTTGGATATGACCGGGGTGAGATGGGAGGAACATGCCTACTTATGAGGAGATCCTGAAGCTTCCCGGAAAGCCCGATGAAGGAAAGATCCTCCTTTTCGATGGGCATTCCCTCGCCTACCGCGCGTTTTACGGAATTCCCGAGTTGACGACCCGCGACGGGCGGCCGGTCAACGCGATCTACGGATTCCTGCGCGTACTTCTGAAGACGCTGCGCGAGTTTCCCGCTGCCTACGCCGGGGTGGTGTTCGACGCCGGGGGGGAGACCCACCGCCACCGCCTCTACCCGCAGTATAAGGCAACACGCAAGGAGATCCCGGACGAGCTCGCAGCGCAACTCACCCCACTTGAGGAGCTCCTGGATGCACTCGGAATTCCGGTCATCTACCGGGAAGGGGTGGAGGCGGATGATCTCATCGGTACGATCGCCCGCCGCGCCGCGGACAGAGGCCTGACTGCGCTTATCACCACATCGGACAAGGACCTCGCTCAGCTCGTGGACGAGAAAATCGCCCTCATCCGTCCGGCCGGGCGTCGCCCGACTGGTGAGATCGAACTCTTCGACGCGGAGAGGGTGATTGAGAAGTACGGGGTGCCACCGATCCGGATCGTGGATTATCTCGCTCTGATCGGGGATTCATCGGACAACATCCCTGGGGTCCCCGGGGTCGGGCCGAAGACCGCCGCCAAACTGCTCCAGGAGTTCGGAGACCTCGATTCCGTATTGAAAAATGCCGATAAGGTGCGAAACACGCGCGTGCGGGAGGCACTGAAGGCTCATGCTGCGGATGCCATACTGGCGCGAAAGCTCGTAGCACTCAACCTGGAAACCGATGTGGGCAAAGTTCCTGAGGACTTCGCGCTGCGCGGGATCGACGTAAAACGGCTGCGATCGATCCTCTCCGACCTTGAATTTCACTCGATCCTGACTGAACTCCAGCTCGGAGAGGAACCGAAGCGGGATGGAACCGCCAAAAAGGCGGAATACAGCACGATCCTCTCCAAAGAAGAGTTAGAAGAACTCGTGGCGGAGCTGACGCGAGCTGAGGCGTTCTCACTCGACCTGGAGACGACAAGTCGTGATCCGATGCGGGCGCGGATCGTCGGGTTCGCGCTCTCGCCCGGACCATACCGCGGCTACTACATCCCGGTCGGCCACGACTACCTCGGGGCACCGAAGCAGCTTTCATTGGACCACGTCCTCTCCGCATTGCGGGGGCTGATCGAGGGAGAAACTCCTAAGATCATCGGCCAGAACCTGAAGTACGACATCATCATCCTGCGTCGCCATGGGCTCACTCCGCGCGGGGTGAGCTTCGATGCGATGATCGCCTCTCATCTCGCCCGGCCAGAGGAACGGCATCACAACCTGGAAGAGATCGCCCGCCATTATCTGAACTACGAGATGCTCTCCTACCGGGAACTCGCCGGAAAAGAAGGAAAAATCGAACAGATCCCGGTCGACAAGGCCTCGTTCTACGCCGCCGAGGATGCGGAAATCGTGTACCGGGTGAAACGGCCGCTGGAGGAAGCCATGGAAAAGGCCGGAGCGACTAAGCTCTTCCGTGAGGTGGAAGTCCCACTTGTATCCGTACTCGCCCGGATGGAGCAGAACGGGATCCTCGTTGATAAAGAAGTACTCGCTGCTCAGGGGCGGGAGATCCGGGAGAAGCTCGCGATCATCGAGCGAGATTTGTACGAG
This sequence comes from uncultured Thermotogae bacterium, assembly GCA_964654805.1. GTDB lineage: Bacteria > Bipolaricaulota > Bipolaricaulia > UBA7950 > UBA9294 > S016-54. The sequence goes on from CAZZJU010000026.1 coordinate 3,002, forward strand.
ATCGCCGGCGAGGAGTTCAACCCTAACTCCCCGCGCCAGGTGGCAGAGGTCCTGTTCGACCATCTCGGCCTTCCGGTGATCGAAAAGACGAAGACAGGCCCGTCCACGAGCGCCCGCGTCCTCGCCGAACTGGCGGCGCAACACCCCCTTCCGGGCAAATTGATCGAGTACCGCGAGCTCGAGAAACTCCTATCCACCTACATCGACCGCCTCCCAGAAGCGATCAATCCCGAAACCGGGCGGATTCACACCTCGTTTCACCAGACCTCCACCGCCACTGGAAGGCTATCTTCGTCCGATCCCAACCTGCAGAACATTCCGACCCGGACGGAGATCGGAGAGCGGATCCGCCGCGCGTTCGTCGCTCCGGAAGGGTCGCTTCTCATCGGAGCCGACTACTCGCAGATCGAGCTCCGCCTCCTCGCACACTTTTCCGGCGATCCAGGACTGATCGAAGCATTCCGCGAGGGGAAGGACCTTCACCGCATGACAGCGAGCCGGATCTTCGCCATCCCCGAGGAGAAGGTGACCGACAGGTTGCGTGACGCGGCCAAGCGGATCAACTTCGGGATCATCTACGGGATTAGCCCGTTCGGCTTGGCGCGCGAGCTAGGCATCCCACGCGGGGAGGCAAAGGCCTACATCGACCGGTTCTTCGCCGCCTATCCGCGGGCAAAAGCCTATATCGATGAGCTGATCGCCCATGCCACCGAGCGCGGCTACGCCGAGACGATCCTCGGTCGTCGTCGTCCTCTTCCACATCTGAAATCGAACAACGTCCCCCGCCGCAATTTCGACAAGCGCAACGCGGTGAACACCCCGATACAGGGGAGCGCTGCCGATCTGATCAAGCTCGCCATGCTCAAGCTCGACCGGTTGATCGAAGCCGGGGAGCTCAAAGCGAAGATGCTGCTGCAGATACACGATGAGCTCATCTTCGAGGCGCGGGAGGAGGACGTGCCAGCAGCGATGGAGACCATCAAGTCTGGGATGGAGAACGTAATGGAACTTCGCGTCCCACTCACCTGCAAAGTAAAGTCCGGACACAACTGGGCGGAGATATAAGGAGGAAGGATGCTCAGACTCGGCTACTTCTTGATGATCATCGCCGGAATCCTCCTCGGAGGTTACATAGCGTACCAGGTCATTCGGCTGATCGTGCTCGCTCCGGGGATCGGGATCTTCTTCAAGGTCGTTATCCTCGTCGGAGTGTCCGGGTTGGCCCTTGTCCTGATCGGGTTGATCCGCGAGAGAAGGAAGGAGGATAAAGATGCTGCTCGTGACGACTGAAACAGTGGAAGGCAGGAAGATCGAGGAAGTGCTGGGCCTGGTGCGCGGGAATACGATCCGTGCCCGCCACATCGGACGGGACATCATGGCCGGATTGCGCAACATCGTCGGCGGAGAGATCAAGGAGTACACGCGGATGCTCTCCCAGGCGCGCGATCAGGCGGTCGAGCGCATGGTGAGGGAAGCGGAGAAGTTGGGAGCGAACGCCGTCGTCGGGGTGCGGTTCACCACCTCACAAACGATGTCCGGGGCAGCCGAGATCCTCGCCTACGGGACCGCAGTGCGGTTGAAATGATAACTTGACAATGGTAGGGATCTGATCTAGGATTTCTGCATGACCACGCGAAAGTATTTTCTGATCGTCAATCTGATCGCTGGGCAGGGGCGGTGTAAGGAGATATTTCCCAAGGTTAAAGAGGCCCTCGACCGCCGTAAAGTCGATTACGACCTCCACTACACAAACGAACCGCTCGAGGCGGTTGATGTGGCGAAGATGGGGATTGAAGCCGGGTTTACCCATATCGTCGCCATGGGGGGAGACGGAACGGTAAACGAGGTAACAAACGGAATCCTCGACGCGGATGGGGATGCAGTTCTTGGAGTGATCCCGGCCGGTACCGGAAACGACTTCATCCGCATGCTCGGGATCCCGGCCGATCCACTTGCGGCGATCGACCTTATCCTGAGTGGGCACGAGCGCACGATCGATCTGGGGCGAGTGGGGGAAGATCGCTATTTTGTGAACGGCCTTGGGATCGGGATCGATGCCCAGGTCGCCCGCGACGTGCTGGCGATGGAGCATTTCCATGGAGCTGCGGCTTACATCTACTCCGCGGTCAAGGAGGTCTTCCGGTTCAAGGCGTTTCCGGTCAAACTGTCCGGGGATGGTTGGGAAAAGGAGTTTGATCTGATTTCCCTCGGCCTGGCGAACGGGAAGTACTGCGGAGGAGGGTTCAAGCTGACACCGCGTGCCGATCTCACCGACGGACTCGTCGATATCGCCGCTATCGAGGACTTTCCGAAACTGGAACGGTTGATCCGTCTCCCCCAAGCCCGGAAAGGAACTCACTTAAAACTCTCCAAGGTCCATTACTGGCAGGAGAAATCCGTCACAATCTCCTCACCAGCGCGGTTGGTCGCCCACATCGACGGCGAACCGTACCGACTGCCGGGGAAGGAGTTTGCGGTGAGCGCTGTTCCCAAAGCCCTGCGCGTCATCGCCCCTGGTTAGGCTCGTTTGAACCTGCGGTCAAGCTCAGACCGCGATAGGGTGAATATGATCGGGCGGCCGTGCGGACAGGAGTATGGGTTCTTCATGGTAAACAACCGATCGACAAGTGCCTGCTGCTCAGGAAGAGGCAGTCTATCTCCGGCCTTGATCGCCGCCGCGCAGGCGAGTTCCGCCAGAATGTGATCGAACAGGACGTCCCGCATCTCCTCGCCGTGCGATAGGATGTCCGCGATCTTTTCGATCGTCTCCTGGAACCCATAGTGTGACTGCTCCTCCACCAACAGCGCCGGGTATTCCCGCAGGATGAACGTCCCGCCGCCGAACTCGTCGAGCACGATCCCCACACGCGCCAACTCCTCTTTTGCTCCCTCGATCAGGGCGGCGGCCTCGAACGGAAGCTCGATCCGCACCGGGAGGAGAAACTGCTGGCGCGCCACCTCGCCGGCAGCGAATTGTTCCTTCAGCTCTTCGTACAGGATCCGCTCGTGAGCGATGTGTTGATCCACGATCTCGAGCCCATCCGGGCTCTCCACCAGGAGGTAGGTGTTCTGGAGCTGGCCGATCACCCGCCGGTCGCTTTCTATCCTCACTTTTTCCGCCGGTTGTGGAGTGATACGCCGCGTATCTCCAAGGGGTAGCTCCATGCTAGGTTCCCTAACCATAGTTGGGAAACCCGGCTTCGGTCGCGGTTTCGGCGGAGATTTCACCCTGGCGGTTTCCTTCACGATCGATGATACGACGTAGCGGGACGAGAGGGCGTCAGAGAGCGCCCGCATGAGTAGATCGTGCACCCGGCGAGGTTCGGAGAAACGGATTTCCTCCTTGCGCGGATGGACGTTGACATCGACCTTATCCGGCGGAAGTTCGATCCGAATGACGGCAAGCGGATAAGTTCCGCGGCGCAGAATCCCCTGGTATGCACTTGCCAGGATGTAGGACAACCCGCGGTCGCTCACCGGACGGTCGTTAACACAGAAGAGCTGATCCCGCCGCGTGCCGCGCTTGATGTCCGGCGGGCTGATGAATCCGGATATCCGGATATCAGCATCGCTTGATTCGATCGGAATGAGCCGACGCGCTGTTTCGTGTCCATATAGCTGCCCGATCCGTTCCTGCAGACCGGCTGCTGCCGGAGCGGTGAACACCTCCTTTCCGTCGTGGATGAACGTCCAGCCAATCGCGGGAAATGCGAGAGTCAAGCGGTGTACGGTTCGGCTCGCGTAGAAGTACTCGCTGCGTGACGATCCGAGGAACCGCGCCCGTGCCGGGACGTTAAAGAAGAGATCTCTCACTTCCACAGTCGTTCCCAGCGCGCGTGCTGCTGGGTGGGGCCCGTCTACTTTACCACCGGTGACGTGGATCTCATGTGCCTCCCCATTTTGCGGACAGGAGACGATCCGCACCCGCGCCACCTGGGCGATGCTCGCCAGCGCTTCACCGCGGAACCCGAGGGTGGCGATCGTGTCGAGGTCGGATTCGGTCGCGATCTTGCTCGTTGCATGCCGCTCCACGCACAGGCGCAGGTCATCGGCGCTCATCCCTTCACCGTCGTCGCGCACGACGATCTCCTTGATTCCACCCTCGACCAGCTCGACCGTTATAGTCTCACTTTTTGCGTCGATTGCGTTCTCCAGCAGCTCCTTGACAACCGACGCCGGACGCTCGATAACCTCACCGGCAGCGATTTTCCGCGCGAGTTCCTCCGGTAGCTTTCGTATCTTCATCCCCGAAAGCCTACCCCATCCCTCGCTCCGCGGCAATGTTGGCACCCGGAGGAAATTGGGGTATCTTAAGTCGGTATGTATACAATAAACGACATCAGAAAGATCCTCGGACTCTCAACCGCAAATCAGGTACGGAACCGGATCGAGGCAGTCAAGGAGCTTCTCGCTGGCGAGATCCGTCGCGGCCCGAATAACCAGATCCTCCTTACCGACGCGGGTCTCGGGATTCTCAAACGGCTTCAGGATTTATACGATAGCGGATTAACTATTGCACAAGCGAGCGAAGTTTTACAAGCAAATACCGATTTTAAAAAGCCTAGTATCTTTCGAGGCTCATCTGCTTTAATACAAAACCGAGCAAAGCAGAGCGGGAACGATGCGCTTATCCAGGCGCTGAAGGACGAAATCGCCTTCCTGCGGACGCGCGTGGCCTACCTGGAAGCGCAACTGCACAAACGGGCCGAGAAGTCGGAAGAGCCATCCTGGTGGGAACATCTACGAGAGGAGATCGATGGGGCTTAATCTACCGATTCACGGAAACGAACGACTAGAACGGGTGCTCGCTCGGGTCGACGCATCGGAACGCCTGTCCACGTTGTGGACGGCGTCGAACGTCACAGCTATCGACCGCATGCACATAAACGATCACGGCCCGGTTCACATCAAGATCGTGGCCAACATCGCCCTCAAGCTTCTCCGGCTTCTGGTGGAGGGCGGGGTCACTCCGAGCGTCGTTGCCAACCATCACCTCGCTCCGGAAGATGCGGAAGTGGTTGTCGTCCTAGCCGCTGCGCTTCACGACATCGGCCATGTGATTCACCGCCGTAATCACGAGGAACTATCGCTCATCCTCGCTCCGCCCCTCATTGAGGAGTTTCTCTCCGAAATCTATGACACCCGGGAAGCCACGATCCTCGAAGGAGAGATCCTGCACGCGATTCACGCCCACCGCCGCGATATCCTCCCACTCACCGTCGAGGCCGGTGTGGTGAAGGTGGCAGACGCGCTGGATATGGAGGCCGGGCGAGCGCGCATCCCGTTCACCGCCGGCGAGACGACGATCCATTCCGTGTCGGCGATGGCGATCAAAAAAGTCCATATCGGAAAAGGCGAGGGCCGCCCAGTACGGATCGAGGTCGAGATGACGAACTCGGCCGGAATCTTTCAACTGGACAATCTGTTCAGGGAGAAGTTGAGAAACTCCGGGTTGGACCGGTACTTTGAAGTGATCGGCGAAGTGGTCGGAGAGGAGAAGAGGATCGTCGGCCGCTACACAATCGAATGAGAGGCCCGTAAATCGCCTTTCACGGCTCCACGGGTATCATTTTACTTACGTCTTTCCTTCCATCGCCGCTTATAATCGCTCTTACATCCTAACCGGGAAATGCGCTTGGCTAGGCAATTTCCGCCCGCAAAACTGTTTTTCGCAACAAAAGTGCCCTTTTGTTGCGACAGTTGTCCCGTCTCTTCCGCCGCCTCTCCGCTATCCTTCCGGTCGAAAGGAGTGATGTAGATGGCCCTCGAACTGACCCAGGAGGACTTTCTCACCCCAGCACAGGTGAAGGCGCTTAAGAACCACTGCCGACGACTGGCCGAACAAGGAACGCGAGACAGACGGAAGCGGCCGGTACGCGATTGGGCCATCCTACACGTTGCCCTTGACGCTGGGTTGCGGGTGTCCGAGATATGCGCGCTGCGCGTCGGGGACGTGATCCTTGAACCTGAACACTCTTCCTTGATCGTTCGGGACGGTAAAGGACACAAAAAGAGAGGGGTAAGGATCGGAAGGGCCCTGCGCGATCACCTCGCGGAGTTCATCGCGTGGAAGGCAGAAAACGGAGAATCCATCTCCAACCGGGCGCCGCTCTTCGTGTCGTTGCGCGGTGGACCGCTAACCCGCAGCGCGGTCTTCCGCATCTTTAAGGCAAATGCACGCGCGGTCGGAATCCCGCCGCGGTTTTCAATCCATTCCTGCCGCCACACCTACGCTTCCCTCCTCTACCGTGCCTCCAACTACAATATCCGTCTGGTCCAAAAGCAGCTCGGTCACAGCTCGATCCAGACAACACAAATTTACGCCGATGTTCTGAGCGAGGACGCGGCAGTCGCTGTCGACCGGCTTCCGCAATAGTCAGAATCTGTCCGATTTACTCCGTGTTACCGTTCTTTGTGCGCTGTTTTTCAGTGCGGGTTCTGGCGCCCGTATTACCCGGTTTGATACAAAACAATATGAAACTTAGTCAGTGATAAATCGCTGAATAATGCACTAATTTTGTATGTGCTTGTTCGGTATCATTAGCTATAGTGCGCTTTTATAAAAATCTGGGCCGGTTGCAGTCTCAGCCCCTGACGCGGACCACCCCAGCCCTGAGCGTTCATGCAACGTGAAAAAAGTGAGAGTACGGCGGCGCGGCATCGTCTCACCGCGCCGCCGCGCGACAACTTAGATCGCACCGACTTCGCCGGGGATTTTGGCGAACAGGCGCGCGTCCTTCACGTGATCAAGGCCGCAGATGTAGCGAGTGAGACGTTCGATTCCGATCCCGAATCCCGCTGATGCCGGAACCCCTTCTTCCACTACTCGCAAGTACTCAGCGAACCGCTCCGGCGGGATATTATCCTGCTCCAACCGACGCAGGATCCGGGGAAGGGTGTGTTCCCGCTCTCCGCCGGACAGGGCCTCACCGTATCCCTCGGGGTAGATAAGGTCCATATCGAGGAGGATTCCTGGGCGCGTTAGATCCTCCTTATCGTAAAACTCCCGCACGGTACGGGGAAAATCGATCAGCCAAGCCGGGCCAGAAAGTGAGGATGAGAGCTGCTCGTCATAATGCTTCCCGAACCGGTCCACTGCTTCTTGATAGGTGATACGCTCGAATGGGGCTTGAGGAACGCTCAGCTTTCGTCCGAGTGTCTCAAGCTCTTCCGCGCAGTTTTCCACTACGGCCTTCACCACCGAGATAAATAGCCCTTCCCCGATTTCAATCACATCGTCCCGGGTCGCATCCCGCACCTCGAGGTCGAGCTGCACGAATTCGGCAAGATAGCGGCGCAGTGGCGCACGTTCCTCCGGCTCCATGCGCACGTTCGGGGAGAACGCGAAGATGCGCGGGAGGGTCCTAAGTGCGATCTGCTTGTGCAAAATCATGCTTTTCGTGAGCTGATAGGGACGACCATAGTAGTTTATGGTGCTGTCGTAGGTCTCATGATGAAGTGGATCGGTCACCGGCGAAAGGATTACCGGTAGAATCTCCACAAATCCTTGCTCGCGCAGATACGCTCCGGCAGCCCGCATGATCTCGCTCTTCACCCGCAGAACACTTTCCAGCTTCTTGCTACCATCAGTAAACATCAAATACCTCCTTTAAAGTTAAGTTAATCTAAGATTTGTCTAAACCACACTTAAAGTGTGCTTGTCAAAAAAAAGTGAGACTAGGAAAGAGTATTAATTATTCGCCCCGCAGGGGGCATTAGAATTGCGGGTGAGAGAAGAGAAGGAATTATTGATGGAGTGGTACTCCGCGGACTTAATCGGCGCTTGACTCACTAGCTTCTTTTTCATCGCTACCACCCCTTTTCCATGAAATAGATAATCTACCCTAGCACACTAAGGCACAGTTGTCAAGCCCAATGAACCACGCGATCAGCGCCAATCCAGCTAACTGGCTAAACAAGCCGCTCCAGGCTCTCCCGGAATGCAGTGAACGCATCATCACTGAAGCAGACAAGCTGCACCAGTTTGAGCTTGGAACCGGCTTTGAGATACTCCACTACCGCTCGCGCCGCGACCTCCGCTGCCTTGCGGAGGGGATATCCATATACCCCAGTGCTGATTGCTGGAAAGGAAACGCTTTTCACTCCAAGCTCCTCAGCGAGGCGTAAGCTGCTTCGATACGCACTTTCCAGGACTGGAGCTGACTCCTTATCGTTCCGGTAGATCGGACCGACAGTATGGATCACATAGCGGGCTGGGAGATTTCCGCCATGAGTCCACATTGCTTGACCCGGTGGAAGCTTTCCGTACTTCTGTACATACTCCCGGCATTCTTCGTCGATTATCGGACCGCCGGCGCGGTGGATTGCTCCGTCCACCCCGCCTCCGCCGCGCAGCCCGGAGTTCGCCGCGTTTACGATCGCGTCGGTTTCCTGCTTGGTTATATCTCCCTTGAGTACGACAAGCTCAGTCTCCCCAATTTTGCGTGCTACTCGCTCATTCATCCCCGTTCCCCCGGTACAAATCTTCGGCCTTTTCCGCCGAGGTAACGATCCCGCGGATCATCGCCGAACTGAACCCGTGGTGTTCCATCTCATTCAGTCCTTCAATCGTTATCCCCTGCGGGGTAGTCACCTCATCGATCTTCATTTCCGGGTGGGCATTCCCGGATAGCAGAAGCTCCGCCGCCCCTTTCGCAGTCTGGGCAGCCAATAGAATCGCTTCCTTGGCATGAAACCCGACTTGTACCCCTCCTTGCGATGCGGCGCGGATTGCCCGAAGGAAGAACGCTATCCCGCACGCACAGAGCGCTGTCGCCGGTGTCATCTGTTCCTCAGGGATGAAGACCGTCTCTCCGAGACCGTCGAATAGCTCTTTCACTAACTGTGCCAGCTCTTCCGGCACATCGGATTCACCGCATAAACAGGTCATCGATTCCCGCACCGAAACGGCGATGTTCGGCATCGCGCGGATCACCGGAATCGACCAGTTAAGCTTCGCCTTGATCTGGGCTACCGACACATTGGATACGGTAGAAACGAGAACTTGTTCTTCGGGGTTGAGGTACGGAGCTATCTCATCCAAAACCGCGTTCAACTGTCCGGGACGTACAGTGACGAACACGACGCGTGCGCCTTGTACTGCCTCTTCGTTATCATCCCCCACTTGAAAGCCGTCGTCTTTTAATGCGGCCAGCATGTGCACCGAGCGGCGGGTGATCGCTATCTTTTCGGGGGTAAGCTTTCCGGAAGCGACCAATCCTCTGGCAATCGCTGTTCCCAAGTTGCCGCCGCCGATGATCGCTATCTTATCGAGATTCACCATGGTATTCCTCCTAAACCGTTGAACCAGAAAACTGTAACGCTTCCTTGCCACTCGAGCAAGGTGGCCGCGGCTTTGGGCTGCTGACAGAGGGTTTTGCGGATACAATCGCGCTGTTATGAAAAGCAGGGGAAAGACGGTCGTCACAGTGGGCACGTTCGACGGTGTGCACCTCGGCCATCAGGCGATTCTGCGCGAAGTGCGAAAGATCTCTCAACAAAAGGGGCTCAAAGCGATTGCTTACGCATTTTCCTTTCCCCCGCGTTTTCAGACGCCGGGACCGCATCTGCTCCTGACACCGCGGATGAAATCAACCCTCCTTCTCCGGTATGTGACCCGCGTGCTCCATGCGGAGTTTTCTCGCGTGCGCACTCTGTCCCCCGAGGAGTTCGTCCACCGCATCCTACGTGATGAACTGCAGGCCGATACCGTCGTCGTGGGGAATAATTTCCGGTTTGGAACAGACAGACAAGGCGATGCAAACTCGCTTAAAGCTTTTGGCAGCCGCTATGGGTTTTCGGTAGTTATCGTGCCCCCGGTTATCATGGATGGAAAAGCGGTGAGCAGTACCCGCATACGCGAACTCATCCGTGTCGGGAAGGTGGGACCAGCAAGACAGCTCCTTGGACGCCCGCCAATCGTTGTGGGAAAAGTAATCCCCGGTAATCAGATCGGGAGCAAAATCGGCTTTCCCACTGCTAACCTGGCGCTGCCGCGAGAGCTCATCCGCCCCGGTAGCGGAATCTACCTGTGTTACGCATTCTGGAACAAAAAAGGAGAAGGAGGACTCTTCTACATCGGCAACCGACCGACAATTTCCGGTACGGAAACGCGATTTGAACTTCACCTTCTTTCACCCCCATCCTGTGATCTCACCGGAAAAACGCTGGAAGTGCATCTTCTCTCCCGGCTGCGCGATGAGCGGAAGTTTCCTTCCCTTACTGCACTTAGGGAGCAGATCTCCTCCGATGTCGCGTCTGCGCGTGTCCTTCTGCCTTTATACCCACCTCCCGAACCGATACTCTCCTCGGCTTGATCCTGTCCTCCCGTTCCACTACTCTAATCCCAAAGTTGAAACGTAGATCAAGGAGGTATGCATCGTGCGATTTAAGATAGCAATAATGATTTCGTTGCTAATCACGGCGTTCGCTGGATTTTCCCTGTACGGGCAGAACGACCTTTCCGATTTCCCGCTTGGCACTACAGAGATGTCCTATCGGATTCAGACGGAAGAGCTTCCGGAACCCCAGACGCTGGACCTTATTGTGACCGGGCTCTCTGATGGGCGTTACCGAGTGCGAATGACCGCCGAGTCGGTCGGAACTCCCGATCAACTGAGCCTGTTCGGCTTTCTATTCGGGATGACCACTGTACGCTCCGGCGGAACTGACATCGATTTTGGACCGATCTCTGCCCTTCTCTCTCACCGTACTGACCTTGCAGCCGGGGAGGACTACATCCTCCCGGGCGGTGGAACGTTCCACGCGGAAAAGGAAGAGCAGATTGCCGGGATCTCATGTTTGATCGGATCATACACCGATCCCGACCATCCGAATACGCGTACCACACTCGCGTTCTCTCTAAAAATGCCTGTTTTCATCTCCCCGCTCATTAAGGTGGAAGAGAAAAAGGGAGAAAAGTGGACAACCACTTTTCTCCTCGAGCTAACTTCCTATGCCTGTCCGGAGGGATAATGGAAGAAATTCTGCGTCTAGAGGGAGTCACCCGAAATTATCCGCTTGGCAAGACGGTCGTACACGCCCTACGTGGAATAGACCTCATAGTACGCAAGGGAGAGGTGTTGGCGGTGATGGGACCCTCCGGTTCCGGCAAATCAACCCTACTTCACATCTTGGGAGCGCTCGACACCCCGGACAGCGGACGGGCGTTGATCGATGGGACGGATCTAAAGCGCCTGTCAGAGCGGCAACTGACCCAACTGAGGGGAAGGCGTATTGGGTTCGTGTTCCAAACGTTCAACCTTATTGCAACTCTTTCCGCCCAGATGAACGTGGAACTTCCCATGATATTTCAGGGAATCCCAAAAGGGGAGCGGGCGAAACGGGCGCACGAGCTGCTCGAACGTGTGGGGCTAGGAGACCGGGTAACGCATCGTCCTAACGAGCTGTCTGGAGGAGAACGCCAGCGCGTGGCTATTGCCCGTGCTTTAGCGAACGACCCAGAGATCATTCTCGCCGACGAGCCAACAGGAAACCTCGATTCCGAAAGCGGCGCTTCGATCCTGGAGTTATTGCAGCGACTCAGCCGCGAAGACGGAAAGACGGTGATCATTGTTACTCACGACCCAGAAGCCGCGTCGATCGCCGACCGGATTGTCCGGCTAAGAGACGGAAAGGTGATCGAAGAGAAGGAGGTACCCGGTGTTTAAGGATTTCTTCCTGCTTTCGGCACGGGGAATCATGCACCGTAAACTGCGCAGTTGGCTTACGGTGATCGGGGTGTTCATCGGGATTACTGCTGTTGTCGCTCTCATCTCGATTGGGCTCGGGCTCGAGCGGAGCATTACGCAGCAAGTGGAGAAAGTGTTCGGATACAATTCGTTTTTAGTGGTGAGAAAGGACGCTTTTCAGTCACGGCACGGCACGACCGAAGCGGTGAGCGTTGATTTAAACGTGATTGAACAGGTGCCGGGTGTAACAGCTGTGGCAGCGATCCGGTCAGAGACTGGATTCGTCAAAGGCCCAGTCTCAGGAGGAAAATCGGTGCAAGGGTTCCTTCCAGTAATGGGGCTCTCCCCCATTATGACAACTGAGTTCAAATCGTTCTTAGGGGATGTCACGTTTGAACCCGGCGGACGGTTCTTCTCCGCCGGAGAAAAGGACGTTGTCATCCTCGGAAACAAAGCAGCAGCTCAGTTGCATGCCCAGCTTGGGGCAGTGGTTGAGATCGAGAATCATCCATTCAAGGTAATCGGAATATTTGCGCCGTCACGGGCTAGCGAAGGGTTCAGTTTCGGACTGGGAAAGAGTGGAAACGCGGACATGCTGTTCATCCCATTTGCTCAAATGAGCGACCTATTCGGAAAGAGCGAGAAAGTCCTTGCAGTACTAGTTAAAACGGCCAAAGGGACGGACGTTGATGAGATTGCCGATCGGGTAGAAAAGGCGCTCAAAGCGGCCGGTAGTGAGAACGCTATTACCGTGACCTACTCCGATATTAACCGTCAGATCAGCACGGTTATGGGATCGGTGAGCGGGTTTCTCGCCGGGATCGCCGGGATATCCCTCCTCGTCGGCGGGGTTGGGGTGATGAACACAATGTACACCGCCGTGCTCGAACGAACACGGGAAATTGGGGTGATGAAAGCGATCGGAGCGAGTCGCAGACAAATTCTCCTGATATTTCTTATTGAGTCCGGACTCATGGGACTAGTTGGTGGAATTGTCGGAGTAATCCTGGGACTTGGATTGAGTAGTGTCGCCGCGGCGGTAATTCGCGGTTATTTTAACGTGGAAATACACGCGGTGGCGAGCCCGGTTTTGATCATCGGCACTCTTCTCTTTTCCTTCCTGCTCGGTGCGTTCGCCGGTTGGATGCCAGCGCGACGAGCAGCAAAACTACCAGTGATCGATGCCCTGCGTTATGAGTGAACAATCAATCCTGAAATTTGGAAAGAAGGCTGGCGCCAAGAACACCGGAAAGGGCCCCCATAAGAACCCCGAGGAAGAGACTTAACAATCCAGCCGCCAACACCCTGCTTCGATCGAGCAAGCCTGCCGCCGCCGTGAGGAGCGCACCAGAAGAGGCCGATACATGAAGCACATAGATGACTATAAACAAAATAATCCCTGCTAAAAGCCCGGTGGCAAGGCCAAGGAATGCCACCGGTATTTGAATGGCACGTTCCGGAGTTCCGGATAAGCGAAGCAACTTAATCTCAGATGAAAACCCGCGTAGAAGCTCCATGAATGCCGCGCGTGCTACAAACAAACTGGAAAGCCCGCTCACCAAAAGTCCGATGAGAAGGCCGATCCTCTCCGGACTTGATAGTTTGATTCCGCTGAATGAAGCGGCACGTGCAGGGGCAACCACATCCGTCACTCCCGGTGTACGTTTGAGTTCAGCGGTCAGAGACGCAAGTTTATTCTGGTCAGCGGCACGCACAAGGAATGCTCCCCCGAGATGATCGGTAGGCAATTCCTCAGCAAATGCGTAAATGACGGATGCTACATCGTTTCGTTCAAGAAGACTCTGGTAGAGCTGTTGAATCGCTGCCGTGGTGATTTGCGGGGATAGATAAACGGTTATTTCTTCCGAAGAGGCCGTATGTACCGAACCGGTGTTTTCCGGGGTCCCAAGGATGAAAAAACATGAGAACACTCCCAAGAATAGAAATATCAAGACAATCATCGACAGAAACAGCGCCCCGCTTTTCACCCGCATCGCACTAACAAGTTCACGGAAGATGAAAAGACCGGGGTTCACGACTCCACCACCTTCCCATCGATAAGGGAAACCGTCCGATACTCGGCGAGTGTGTCGGGAAGAGGGCCCCGGCTGGCGACAAGCCCCGTGAGACCGCGCGAATGGAGGCGCACAAGTAGCGAAGCAATTTCAGAGCGCTCTTCCTCCCCGAGGTCCTCGAATGGTTCGTCACATAGCAGAAGGAGAGGTTCATCGCACAGTGCGAGGGCTAGTCCCAATTTCACCCGGTCCACCGCTTCCAACTCACTCCCGAGCGAAGCGAGTTTGGCCGTCAGCCCCACTTGATCAAGGGCAGCCAGTGCCTTCTCTTCCGCTTGCTCGCGAAAGTTTCCCAATGCGCGTAATTTAAACATGACGTTCTCCAATACCGTCTTTGGAAGCGGCGTAAACCGTTGGGGGAAAAAACCTATCTTCCGCCGAAATTCTGCTGACTTGCGCTTGTTCAACCGTGCGACGTTACGCCCGTTGACGAGGATCTGCCCACGTTGAGGGGGAATACGGGCTGCCAATAGACCGAGCAATACAGACTTTCCTGCCGCTTGTGGGCCAACAAGGAAGACCATCTCACCCTGATCAACGCGCAGGTGAACGTCCTCGAGGACTTTTATCCCCTCTTCGGTTGAGAAGTGTAATTCGGAAACCTGGATCATTACGGACATCGGGCGATCACAAACCTTTCCCGCTCGGCGAGATCGCGCTCTACGCGCACGCCTACCAATCCAGCTTGGCTTAGCATCTCAAAAACCCGTTTCCCTTGCCCATCACCGATTTCTAGGAGGAGCACCCCATCTTCACGCAAGTAATCCTTCACTTGTTCAGCAATTCGCGCAATCGCCTCCAAACCACCGTTTCCGCCATTCAATGCTATCTCTGGTTCATGGTCTTTGACTTCGGCAGGAAGACGCGGAATCTCTTCCGCAGCTACATACGGTGGATTAGAAACTATTAGATCGTATTTTCCTTCCACTGCCTTGAACCAGTCGCTCTGCAGGAAATTCACGCGATTTGTAACCCCGTTTAAGGCAGCATTCTCTTGCGCTAGAGCCAGCGCATCTGCGGAAATATCGACGGCGGTGACAACAACGCGGGGAAGATACTTGGCAAGACAGATCCCAATCACCCCGGAACCGGTCCCTAAATCGAGGCAATAAGTCTCACGACCGCGGGGAAGCAAACGCAACGCGCGCATGACCATCTCTTCCGTTTCCGGACGTGGAATAAGTGCACCTGGGCGTACACGAAACCTAAGCCCAAGAAACTGCACCTCTCCGATGAGGTATTGGAGAGGGGACCCTGGTCTGCGTTTTTTCACGATCTCACGGAACCGCGCTCGCTCCTCCTGAGTGAGAG
>CAZZJU010000027.1:0-17338 GCA_964654805.1 uncultured Thermotogae bacterium
CGATGGTGGACGCCAGCGTGGGCGGGAAGACCGGGGTCGACCTCGACCAAGGGAAGAACCTCGTCGGTGCGTTCAAACAGCCGGCTTTAGTCGTGATCGATCCGAACGTGCTCTCCAGTCTCCCCGCCGATGAGTTCAGAAACGGGATCGCCGAGACGATCAAGCACGGGATCATCGGTGCCCCGGACCTGTTCGCGGATCTGGAGCGCGATCCGCAGCCGAGACCGATCCCCGCCGCGCGGATCGCCCGCGCCCTGCGGGTCAAGATCGAGATCGTGGAGCAGGACCCGTACGAGCAGGGACCACGTGCGGTCCTCAACCTCGGCCACACCG
The DNA here is from genome assembly GCA_964654805.1 of uncultured Thermotogae bacterium. Taxonomy (GTDB): domain Bacteria; phylum Bipolaricaulota; class Bipolaricaulia; order UBA7950; family UBA9294; genus S016-54. The sequence continues at coordinate 334 of CAZZJU010000027.1, forward strand.
TCGGCCACGCCCTGGAGCGGCTGAGCGAATTCGAACTGTCCCACGGGAAGGCGGTCGCGATCGGCCTGGTCGCGGCGGCGCGGATCGCGGCGCGGCTCAAGCTGGCGAAGCGTGATCTCGCCGATCGAATCGAGAATATCCTCTCCGCATGGGGGCTCCCGATCCGTGTTCCCGGGTTTTCCTCGGATCGAGTAATCGCGGCGATGGCGCACGACAAAAAGAAACTGCACGGGCGGCTGCGGTTCATCCTTCCGCGACGAATCGGCGAAGTGGAGATCGTGGACGATATTCCGCCTGTAGTGATTCAGACCGCCCTGGATGAGATGAAAGCGAGGTGAACATAATGAACATCCTGATCCTGCACGGTCCCAACCTGAACCTGCTCGGGACGCGCGAGCCTGAAGTGTACGGGAAAACAACACTGGATGATATCGACGCGATGCTGCGTGAGTACGCAAGTGAACATGAAATTGAACTGCGGATCGTGCAGTCGAACCACGAGGGGGAGCTGATCGACGCAATCCACGCCGCACGCGGCTGGGCAGACGGGATCGTGATCAACCCCGGTGGCTACACCCACACTAGCGTCGCGCTACGCGACGCGATCGCCGGGGTGGGGATCCCGACGGTGGAGGTGCACCTATCGAACATCTATTCTCGCGAGGAGTTCCGCCGCAGATCCCTCATCGCCCCGGTCTGTGTCGGCCAGATCTCCGGGTTCGGCCAGCGGAGCTACATTTTGGGGCTCGACGCCCTGGTACACTACGAGGAGGAACGCGATGAAGACGAAGGCTGATCGGATCGCGAACATGCCGGACTATCCGTTCGCCCGCTGGGGGGAGAAAGTGCGCGCCGCCCGCGCTACTGGAATCGACGTTATCCGGCTCGACATAGGCAATCCCGACCTTCCCCCGCCGGATGAGGTGATAGAGGCGCTCTGCTCGTCCGCCCGGGATCCGAGCTCGCACGGTTATCCCGGCTACCGTGGTCTCCCCGCACTGCGGGAGGCCATCGCTGCTTACTACGACCGCAGATTCGGGGTGGAGCTTGACCCAATGACCGAGATCGTTCCCCTGCTCGGCTCCAAGGAGGGAATAGTGAACACTGCACTTGCGATCCTCGATCCGGGTGATCTCGTCCTTGTCCCCGATCCTGGTTATCCTTCGTACACGATGGGTGCGGTCATCGCCGGGGCACGCGTCTACAAGTTTCCGTTAATATCGGAACGTGGTTTTCTGCCTGACCTCGATGCAATCCCAACCGATATCGCACACGAGGCGAGGATGATCTGGCTCAACTACCCGAACAACCCGACAGCCGGAACCGCCGATCTCGAGTTCTTCACCGCTGCGGTCGAGTTCGCACGGCAAAACGACATCCTCCTCTGCCATGACGTCCCGTACTGTGAGGTGACCTACGACGGCTACGTCCCGCCGAGCGTTATGCAGGTCCCCCGGGCGAAGGAGGTGGCAGTCGAATTCAATTCCTTGTCCAAGACGTACAACATGGCCGGCTGGAGGGTGGGAATGGCCGTGGGAAACAAAGACGTGCTGAAGTCTCTGTTCGGGGTGAAATCGAACGTCGATTCCGGCATCTTCCTGCCGGTGCAGGAGGCGGCGATTCGCGCGCTCTCAGTCCCGCCCGATTGGATCGAATCCCGAAACAAGATCTATCAAGCACGGCGTCAGATCGCGCTCGACGGGCTCACCGCGCTCGGCTGGGACGTCCCGGTGTCACGGGCGACCCTGTACCTATGGGCACGGATACCGGAGGGATATGATTCCGAAGGGTTCGCCACGATGTTGTTGAACGAGGCCGGGGTGTCGGTCGCGCCGGGATCGTTCTTCGGACAGGGCGGCGAGGGATACGTCCGCGTCTCCCTCACCGCCCCGGATGCTCGTATCGCCGAGGCGATGGATCGACTCGGCGGGCTGTTCAAGCAGGGCTAATCGAGGACGGTTGCAAATGCTTCCTCGAGGATTTCCATCCCTTCGTCAATCTGCTCATCGGTGATCACAAGGGGCACGAGGACGCGGATCACGTTCCCGTACAACCCAGCCGTGGGGAATATCGCCCCGTTGCGCAGGGCGTGCTGGGTGATCTTCCCGGTGAGCTCCTTGGCCGGTTGTTTGGTAGCGCGATCCTCGACGAGCTCCATTCCGATCATCGCCCCGAGTCCACGCACGTCGCCGATAACTGCGTAGCGGTCCTGCAGGCGAAGGAAGTGCTCCTTGATCCTGTTTCCCACGTGCACGGCGCGGTCAAGCAGGTTCTCGGCATCGATCGCCTTAAGCACCTCGATCGCCGCCCGACAGGCAAGCGGATTTCCGACGTACGTCCCGCCGATCCCGCTTTCCACCGGCGCGTCCATGATCTCGGCTTTGCCTACTACCCCGGAAAGCGGTAACCCAGCACCGAGTGACTTGGCGACACAGATCAGATCGGGGATCACCCCGAAGTGCTCGAACGCGAAGAACTTGCCGGTCCGGCCAATCCCGGATTGCACCTCGTCGAACACGAGAACGAACCCGTACTTATCAGCCAACTTCCGCATCGCCGGCAGGAACCAATCCGGTGGGACGAGGAACCCACCCTCTCCCATCACCGGCTCGACGACCATCACCGCTATATCAGACGGATCGACGAGGGAGAGGAGCCGCTGTTCGATCTCCTCCGCAGTAACGCTGTTTCGATATGTGTACGGATAGGGGAGGCGATATACCTCAGGGGCAAACGGTCCGAACCCCATCTTGTACGGGTTCGCCTTGTGGGTCATCGTCATCGCGAGCAGCGTTCGGCCGTGAAACGCGTTGTCAAATACGAGAACCGCTTTGCGCTTCGTGTAGGCACGTGCGATCTTAACCGCGTTCTCCACCGCTTCCGCCCCGGAGTTGAAGAACGCCGCCTTCTTCTCCCCGGGTCCGGGAACGCACTTGACCAGCAGTTCGGCGAGTTCAACGAGCGGCGCATAAGGAACAGCGGTGAAGTCGGTGTGCAGGAATCGATCGAGTTGATCGTGCAACGCGGCGACGACGTGATCGTTGCGTTGTCCCACGTTCAGGCATCCCCAACCGCCGGAGAAATCGATGAACCGGTTTCCGTCGAGATCTTCGATCAGCGCTCCCTTGCTCTCTTTGATGACAAATGGGGCGTAGGTAGCAAGCGGCGCGGCCACGTACTTCATCTTCTTTTCAAGGACTGCGGCCGATTTCGGCCCGGGAAGGGCTGTCTGAATGCGGGTGAAACGACGACTGATCATCTTCCCTCCTCGCAATCTTAAACTGGGTACCAGATGGTACTTGAAGCAAACGGATAAACTCAAGCTGTATTCCTAACGGATTAATCACGGGCGTTGCAAATCCGCGGCTTAAAGAAGGTCAGGCAACTGGATTGGAGAGACGGGCATAAGCCGCTCACTAACTCGCTGCAGAAACGGAGATACCACATCATACGCAATCTCCATTGCTATTTTAATTACTCGCTCTCACAGCCTGCCCAAGAATCGGTATTTGAAGGAAGCAAGTTTGCCCATTGCACCGAATTTCAGTAAGTTTAGAGAGACATCTTAGTACGGAGGTGGCGAAATGGGTGGGGAAGATGGCTCGCCAGCGTCGGTTGAGCGCATTACTGGTGGCACTCCTCTTTATATTCGTAGTGCTGATAGCCATTTATGGACGGCGTCCTGTACTGCCACGGCTGTCGCTTCCCGCTGCCGAGTGGGAGAAGTTGCCACTGTACGGGCTGTATTCGTTCGCCCGTATGCTCGCCGCTTACCTGCTATCGCTTATCTTCTCCATTATTTACGGCTATCTCGCTGCCACCAATCGCCGCGCTGAACGGATTCTAATTCCGGTACTTGATGTACTACAATCGGTCCCTATCCTCGGATTTTTTCCGGCGGCGATTTACGTGTTCATCCGTCTCACCGGTGGGGGAGAATTGGGAATAGAACTTGCCTCCGTATTTCTCATTTTCACTTCGCAGGCGTGGAACATGACGTTTGGGGTGTATGAGGCAATACTTACCATTCCCTCCGATGCGCGTGAAGCGATGCAATCGTTCGGCGCTGGACGTTGGCTTACATTTAAACGCCTGTTGTTGCCAGCGTGTGTGCCAAAGCTCGTGTACAACACGATCATGTCGTGGGCCGGGGGCTGGTACTTTCTGATGGCAGCTGAAATCGTAGCTGTGGGACCGGTGCAATACAACCTTCCCGGACTCGGCTCACTGATGTACCGAGCTGCTGAACAAGGGAAAATAGGACTGATGTTACTTGCGCTGGTTACGTTGGTGGGAATCATCGTAGCAATGGACTTCCTGTTATGGCGCCCCCTATCAGTGTGGGCAGAGATCTTCCGCTACGAGTTCACCGCCGCTCCCCCTACCCGCTCGCGAGTACTCGATTGGTGGCGCCATTCTCACATTGTTAGATGGGTTAAGAACTTAACGCGCTCAATCTGGCAGGTGTTCTCTGTTAGCATTATCTCACTAGCGCGGCGGTTATCCCCACATCGCCTCAGGGTAGTAGCGCACACGATCAGGCGCCCTCTCGGTTGGACCACAGTCGGTACCACGGGGGTGTTGATTGGATATGTAACGTGGCAGGCGGTAGACGCTCTTATCGTCGCGCTCTCACAACCGCTGCCGCGCGAAGCAGCTCAGATACCGCTTGCTATACTTGCTTCGCTTGGCCGCTTATCGCTCGCTTATCTGATCTCATTGGCCTGGACCGTACCACTAAGCATCTGGATCGGAGAGAATGAACGGGTAGCGCGGATTGTGACCCCAATCGCGGAGATCGGCGCATCCATTCCCGCTACTGCCTTGTTCCCGCTGATCGTCCTATTTGTCATTCATATCTTCGGTGGGATGAACGCCGCTTCTGTACTACTTGTCCTTACCGGAATGCAGTGGTATTTGCTGTTTAATCTGATCGCCGGAGCCCGTTCTATTCCTCAGGAATTAAAGGAGATGGCGCACAGCCTTCGCCTGCCGCGTTGGCGATACTGGCAGCGGGTAGTACTCCCCGCTTTGCTTCCGTCGTTGCTCACTGGAAGCATCACCGGTTGGGGAGGTGGGTGGAATGCTCTTATCGTCTCGGAATACTTCGTGTACAACCGGACAGTGTACCACGTATTGGGGATCGGAGCGCTTCTCGATCACGCCACTTACGAGTTGGGAAACGGGGTGTTAATCCTGATGACATTGGGAGCAATGGTTGGCACAATCATCATTCTTAACAGGTTAGTATGGCGACCCTTATACAGATGGGCAACGCAGCGTTATCGGTTTGAGTGATGATGGAGGAACAGATGGAACTGATGCGGTTAGAGAATGTAGGAAAGAAGTTTGATAATTTATCTGTACTGGAAGGAATCACCATGACAGTGGACGAAGGGATGTTCATCGCTGTGGTTGGACCTTCCGGATGTGGAAAATCAACTCTGCTGCGCATCATCTCCGGGTTGATCCCCCCCACCACCGGCCAGGTGCTGCTGGAGGGACAAGTTCTTACTGGAGTCAACCCAGAAACCGCGTTGGTATTCCAATCATTTGCATTGCTGCCGTGGCTGACTGTGCAGGCTAACGTGGAGTTGGGGCTGGAAGCACGGCGCATCCCGATAGCGGAACGCCGGCGCCAGGCTGGGTTTTACATCGATAAAGTTGGATTGGAAGGATACGAAGAAGCCTATCCACGTGAGCTATCCGGCGGGATGCGACAGCGGGTGGGGTTAGCGCGGGCATTGGCAGTGGAACCGAAAATCTTGCTCATGGACGAGCCGTTTTCCGCGTTGGACGCTCTTACCGCGATTAGCCTACGTGAGTTGGTACTCGACCTATGGGCTGACCCTCAAGTACCGGTGAATGCGTGCATCATGGTCACCCATATCATTGAAGAGGCGGTGGAACTGGCCGATACAGTGCTCGTGTTATCAGCTCATCCAGGACGGATTGTGAAAGAGGTAGCCGTGAACCTACCGCGCCCTCGTGACAAACGCAAACCGGAATTCAGCGAATATGTTGACCAGATCTTCTCCCTCATGGCATAATAGGATCCAGCATGGAAGACAAAATAGATCCATTACCAGAGACTGGCGTTAATCGTATTCTCGGCTTGTTGGAGATCATCGATGACCGCGGTGGCCGTGAGGACATCTACAGAATAGCACACGAGCTGGACTATGAATTCGGTGATCTTCTCGCTGTAGTAAAAGCAGCGGAACTGCTTGGATTCCTCACTACCCCGGGCGGAGATGTTCTGCTTCTCCCGCTGGGCAAGCGGGTAATCGAAGGCGACACCAACGTGAAGAAAGCGGTCTTCAAAGAGCAACTTAAGAAAGTGGAGCTAGTTAAACGCGTTATCGCTTTTCTCGATCAGCGCGAAGGCCATTACGCGGACAAAGAAGAAGTGCTGGATGAGCTATCGCGCTTGCTGCCGCAGGAAGATCCAGAAAAGGTATTCCAGACCCTGGTTAACTGGGGACGATATGCTGAATTGTTCGGTTACGATCCGGACAAAGATCGGTTTTATCTCGATCAGGTTTGAACTAACCGCGAACTCAGCGGGGAAACACTGGACTTGGTTCGGTGCTCAATGGGACAAAGGAGGGATCCGCGCGCCGTATCCCAGTGTGCGTCGTCGTTATTCGACGACGAAAATCCGGCCGGGCGGCACCAGGACGATCTTGAAATCGAGTCCATCGTAATAGCCGCTTGCCGCAGCGATTTCCTTGAGTTTCCCTTTATAGCGGCTCGAGATGTGCAGACAGATAAGTTCCTTCTGCACACCAGCAGCACGTGCCACCTCAATCGCTTCTTTCAACGTGGCGTGCTTGTATTCTTTGCGGTCCCGTTCATCGAGGAACGTGGTGTCATGGCACAGCACTTCGGTCCCCTGCACGTATGCCGGTTTGATCGGGACGGAGTCTCCACCGTAGGAGAAGAGCCGCTGTTCGTATGTTTCGCTAACCGCCTCCCTCCCCTTCTCGCGCACAATCCGCACGATTTCCTCCTGTGTGGCACCAACGAGCTCCGCACGGAGTCGATGGCGTACCTCAACGATGTTGTACCCTAAGGAATTCTCATTGGGAACGTGTACGGTGGGAAACGCTTCGATGTAGCGAGGCATTTGTCCTTGCAGGAGCTCAACTCGGTCTCCGGGTTCGAGCGGGATCCATTCGAGGCTATAGCTCAGTCGCCTGTTCGTGCGAGCAAGGAAGTTTATCATCTCCGAGATGAGGTAGTTCCCCTTGGGGTAGTAGATGGTGAGTTCCTTCTCCTTGTCTCCCATCGCATTATTGCGGATGTTAACGAGCCCAACAAGGCCTGCAATGTGATCGGCATGACCGTGGGAGAGGAATACCCGCTTGATAGCGAACGCTTTGTTCGCCAAGATTGAGCTTACCCCTTCGCCAGCGTCGAACAGGATCCGATCCGGACTGTAGTAGACGAACGTCGAGTAGAGCGCCTTAGAGTAGATCAGAAGCCTCATCCCTTTACCCCTTCCGCAAGGAGGGATCTTCCCTCGAACGCCTCAGGGACAGGAATCCTGAGGAGGGAAAAGATCGTCGGTGGGATATCGATGATCGAACCACCGGCCAACAATTCCTTTCCCCACAGGAGCGAAAATGCGTCCGGATAGGTGTGCATCCCAGTCCTCACTGGACTTTCCAAAAAGACATCTCCAGGGGAAAACCGCGCTTTTAGGTCGTAACCGTCATAGGGGAGGGCGATTAGATCGGGCGCGCGGTCGAACGCCTTCCCGCGGTAGACTTCTTCCTTACGAAATACCTGCGAGATCACCCGGTTTCCCTCCTTATCCTCGAGTTCCTCAAGGAAAGCAATGAGATCATCTCGCACGCGATCGTAGTCCTTTTCCTTCACCGCCCCCATTTTTTCCCGACCCCGCAGGTTGACGTAAATCCGTCCGGGGAGAAGGGAATAGGCGTGTGAGGCAGGCTCGATGCGGGAGAGACCGTTTCCACCTTCCTTGAACTGCAGGAATCCTTCCTGAGAAAGGTAGGCGTTCAGGTCAACCTCCCAGCGCAACCGACAGAACCCGTGATCGGAAAGGAGCAAGAGCTCAGTATCATTTGTAAGGTGGCTTGCCACATCTCCTACGAACCGATCGACCTCGGAGTAGAATTCCCAGAATTCGGAGTGAAACTTGGCTTCAGGTTCCTCCCCGTCCGCCCAAAAGAAGTGGTTGATCCGATCGGTCATCATCACGTGTACCATGAAGAAATCCCATTCATCCTGCATCAGTTCGAAAACGGCGCGGCGGCGAGAAGCAAGCGTGGCAAAGATCTCCTCCAGATAACGAGCACGATTGGTCATCCCCAGATTCGGGTCGGGGTCGATCCGGTAGTCGAGTTCCCGCAACCGGGGAAGGAGCGCCACTGGTCGCACCCCGCGGGCAAGGTCAGTGCACAGAAAACCGGAAATCATGATCCCGTCGATATCCTGCGGGGGATAGGTGATCGGGACATTCATCACACTCACCCGCTTCCCCGCTTCGTTCAACCTGGTCCACAACGTCATTTCCTGCAGGTCACGTGCGCTTGGTAGTTTAAGCTCCATCGTCCGCGGATCGCGGTCGACAAACCCGAATATCCCGTGATCAGCCGGATTCACCCCGGTGGAGAAGCTTGCCCAGGCGACTGACGAGATCGGTGGAAGAACGGAATCCATCCGAACGGGCGTGCCCAATTCCGCGAGGTTCGGAAACCTACCCGCGGCAATTCCCGCTTTCAAAAACGAAAACGGTACTCCATCCAGGCTGAGGACGAACAAACGCTTCTTTTTTCTTCTTCTAAACACGATGCAGTAAATTATATCCGGGATGGGATCGGGGTTAAACCGCTGTTGCTTGTGGGAGGCCTTTCCCCTAGAATTCTAGCCCATGGAGGCGAAATAAATGCTTGATATAAAACTTCTGCGTGAGGACCCGGAAGGAATCGAAAAAAGGCTCAAGGCGAGAAACCCGGGAATAGATATTTCCGAGATTGTCGCCCTCGACCGTCGCCGCCTAGAGTTAATCCGAGAGGTAGAGGACCTTAAAGCGGAGCGGAACCGCGGCTCACAGGAAGTCGGACGACTGAAGAAGGAAGGGAAAGATGCGTCATCACTCCTCAAGTCGCTTGCCGAAATTGCAGAGCGCATCGATGCCTACGAAGCGGAGTTGAAGGAGATCGAACCGCGGATCAACGATCTCCTCGCCCGCCTTCCCAACCTCCCGCATCCATCCGTGCCGGTAGGGAAAAAAGAAGAGAAAATCGTTATTCGCAGCTTTGGGAATAAGCCGGCGTTTGATTTTCCCGTCAAACACCATCTGGAAATCGGAGAGGAAAAGGGGCTCCTTGATTTTCGCCGCGCAGCGATGATCGCCGGAGCGCGGTTCCCAATGTACGTTGGAATGGGGGCAGTGCTCGAGATGGCCCTCATTCAGTTTATGTTCACTTACCATGTCAAAAATGGGTATACACCAGTTCTACCCCCGTTTCTGGCTAATGCGGAGAGTTTCTACGTTTCCTCTCAACTTCCCAAGTTTGCCGACGAGATCTATCACTGCGAGAAGGATGATCTCTATCTCAATCCAACCGCGGAAAGCCTGCTTGCCAATCTGCACCGGGGAGAGATCCTGTCTGCGGACGAGCTCCCGAGATATTACGTTGCCTACACCCCGTGCTTCCGTCGTGAGGCGGGGACATATGGGGAAGAAGAGCGGGGATTGATCCGAGTGCATCAGTTCAATAAGGTAGAGCTATTCAAGTACACCACCCCGGAGGATTCCTATCGAGAACTGGACTCTTTGGTCGAAGAGGCAGAAGGAGTACTCAAGACGCTCGGTATTCACTACCGTGTTGTAGTGCTTCCCACCCAGGACTTGGCCCAGCAGTCGAGCAAAACGATCGACATTGAAGTCTATCTCCCGGGGCAGAATCGCTACTACGAGGTTTCCTCCTGCAGTAACTGCGAGGACTTCCAGGCGCGAAGAGGAAAAGTCCGCTACCGGCCGGGGCCAAAGGAGAAACCACGTTATGTACATACCCTGAACGGCTCTGGAGTTGCGACTTCCAGACTAATGGCGGCGATCTTGGAGAACAATCAGCTTCCCGATGGAAGGATCCAGATCCCAGAAGCTCTGCAGGAAATCGTAGGAGCGGAGTACCTGTGAGCGGGGTAATGGTTGAAGCACAGGAACTTGTCAAGACCTTTTGGTCGCGCAAGGGGGAGATACGAGCAGTAGACGGAGTATCGTTCTCCTGCGAAAGAGGGGAGATTTTCGGGCTGCTCGGACCAAACGGAGCCGGCAAAACAACCACTCTCCGCATGTTAGCGACGATTCTCACCCCCACTTCTGGAAGTGCCACAGTGGCGGGGTTCGATGTACGGACCAACCCGGATAAAGTACGTGAGAACATCGGATTTCTCGCTACAGAAACGGGGCTTTACGATCGATTCACCGCTCGAGAGACCCTCCGCTTTTTCGGGAAGATCAATCGCCTTTCCAATCAGGAGATCGAGCGAAGGAGCAACGAGCTATTCGAGATGCTCGAGCTTACTCCGCTTGCTGATCGACGAGTGGGAACGTTCTCTACCGGTGAACGTCAGAAGCTGTCGCTCGCCCGTGCGCTGATCCATGATCCGCCAGTCCTCATTCTCGATGAACCGACCTTCGGCCTCGACGTGATGGCTGCCCGTGCCGTGGTTGATGCGATACGCATGTTCAAAAAACAGGAAAGGACAATTATCCTTTCCACACACATCATGCGCATCGCTGAGAAATTGTGCGATCGGATCGGGATTCTGTACCGGGGTCGCTTACATGCGCTCGGCACTTTGGAGGAGCTCAAGCTCCGCTTTTCCGCCCCAGACCTAGAAGAAGCCTTCTTTTCAGCTGTAGAAGCGGAACAGACGGTATAAGACTTTCCTTTCACAGGGAAAAGTGGTATCCTGATTTACTGAATTATTAATTCAAGGAGGAGAAATCATGGGCAGGAAGATCGCGCTAGTGGCGGCCATTTTAGTGCTAGGGGTCGCCTCGGTCGTCCTGATGGGGGGGGAATCAAGTAACAGCTATCTTTGGTGGGGGAATCATTCCCCGATATATATTGCTGGAGACGATGATTTTACAGCGGCAAACGGGGTCATCGGCGGAAGCGGCTCCATTGATGACCCATACATCATCGCCGGTTGGTCAATCGATGTTCAAAACGCCGATTACGGGATCTACATCGATCATACAAAGAGCTACTTTGTTATCAAAAACTGTGTGATCGAGCGGGCACGGAATGCTGGTATCTACCTAAATTCGGTCGAAAACGGGCGAATCGAGAGATGTGAGCTCAGCATAAATGGCATTGGAATCCACCTCATGAACTCGAGTCGGATCACGATAACCGGAAACGCTATCGCTAGAAACCGTTACGGGATTGTGCTCGATGCAAACGCGCGTGATAACTTGATTTACGGAAACAGTTTCATCGAAAATGGGGTTTCCGCTCGCGATGTGGCGAAGAAGAGTGACTGGTACACCGGCAAAACAGGAAACTACTGGAGCGATTACACCGGTTCCGATAAGAACGGAGACGGAATCGGCGACAACCCGTACGGGATTGTGTTCGACCCTTATCCGCTTATGAAACCACCGGCGGAGCTTACCCATTTCACGCCGGCGCGTGGTTTGACAACGAGCCTTCCTCACTCTCCCCAGGGATATTTAGTGGTGAGTTCCGCGATTCCAATTGTGCTCGAGGCACAGGATCCGGGAAGTGGTGTGGCTAAAATAATGTATTCGATAAACAACGGAAAGTGGCAGGAATACTCAGGCCCATTCAACCTAGAAGGCGAGGATGGGGTGTACAAAGTCTCCTACTACGCTGTCGATCACCTGGGGAATGCTGAATCGGTACGAACGCTCACTTTCCTGCTCGACAATCACCCTCCGAAGACACAAATCTCGTTCGGAGATCCTAATTACTCGGATGCCACTGGCCTGTGGCTAACCTCCAACACTCCCATAACGTTGGCCTTAACTTCTAAGTCGACCTACGGGCGTACGAGAACCTATTTCGCGATCGACGGCGGTCCGTGGCGCGAATACTCCGGTCCGTTCCATATCCGCGGGGCTGACGGCCCACATACAATCAGCTACTACAGCCGGAATGCATCCGGGGTCGCAGAGAAAGTTAAGTCAATCACCGTGTATAAAGACGATACTCCACCTTCCACAGTGGGAAAGGGTGGAGCGATACACCCCCAGCCAGCGCAGTCATCATCCACTGCTCCGTCCACATCCTCTTCGGCACAGCAGTCAACGCAGACTCCATCAACTCCATCAGCGACGGTAACCGCTCCCGCGGAAGTTACTTCGGAACAGCCGACTGCGAAATCTACACCAGTGGAAACTACTCCGGTACCATCTACTGCGGAAACTGCCCCGGCAACTACAACGGAGACGGAGTCATCAAGCGCCATTGTCTCTTCTCCAGTTACGATCACTCCACCCTCCACTCCTTCCGTAACCACGGTGACTACACCGCCGGTGCAGACGGCAGAGAGCACAGTACAGACATCCCCGGCGGGATAGGATGTGGAAGAACATCAGGTTACTTTTCACAAAGGAGATTATCGGAGCGGTCAGGGATCGGCGTACGCTGATCCTGACCGTCTTCTTCCCATTGATTTTCTACCCCCTTATCGTTGGGGTGATGGGGCATCTTACCGCTGCTGAGCAGCGTAAGATTACAGCAACCACTCCTACGGTGATCGTGATCGATCGTGCAGAAGATCCGACGTTCACTGCACATCTCCGCCATGAAACCTCATTTATGACGATTCGAAGAAACAATTTAGATCAGGCTCTTGCTGATCTGCGTGCTAATCTCGGCTCGCTAGTAATGCTTGTGGAGAAGACCTCGGGCGGCCCCGGGCTTGGGCTCGACGTCACCCTGTACTACGATCAAAGCGATCAGGCAGCTACGTATGCCGCATCCCGGGTGCGGGAGTTTCTGGCGAACTACTTAAAGGATGTGCTCAAGTCCAAGCTCGATGCCCTCGGTCTCGATTAAGATAAACTCTCCCCTCCGCTCACAGTGAAGGTAAAGGATACCGGAACAAGCGAGTCGGTGGGTCGGATGATTCTAAGTCGGCTTCTCCCCTACTTCATGGTCCTTGCAATCCTGACTGGTGCGATGGGATTGGGGGCGGAGATCACTGCCGGAGAGAAGGAACGCGGCACAATCGCCACGCTTCTCGTGAGCCAGTTATCGCGTACTGAAATCGTCATCGGGAAATTCTTCGCCGTGCTAACAGTATCGCTTGTCTCGTCAATTCTATCAGCGGTTGGGCTCTTGCTGGGGGTACGATTCTTCGGCGGTGGACTCGCCCCGCTCGGTGCACATGCTACTTTCTCACTGGGGATGGGAGATTTTGCCTGGATGCTCGGGGTTCTACTTCCTCTCGCTGTTATCCTCGCCGCGCTGGTAATCATCGTGGGAAGCTTTGCCCGTAACCAGAAGGAAGCAAGCGCTTATTTGATGCCGATCTACATGGTGATCGTGCTAGTGGGGATCGTGTCAATGACCGGCGGAGCGAGCTTCGCCGGGACGAAGTTCCTCATCCCAGTGGCAAATGCGCTCTACGCTCTGCAGGAGATCATCATAAACAAGCCGCAGTTGCAGCACTTGCTGTACACTCTAGCGGCGAATATCACTTGCGGTGCGGTTTTGATTGCCGTTTCCATAAAACTGTTCAAGCGCGAGACGATCCTCTTCCGCAGTTAAAGGACAAGCGGCGGCGGGCCGATTATCTCGGCGTATGTTTTATACGCGAACCGATCCGTCATCCCAGCAATGTAATCGCGCACGATCGGCCTTAAAACCTCAAGCTGAGCTGGGGGATTATCGTCTGTAGCAACGAGACGATCACGCACCGGTGCAGTCGTTTCTATGGGCAGAAGTCGCCAGTCGGCGAGAAATGCCTTAAACAACTCATCGATCACCCGCATCCCCTGCTTGCGCATCCTCCGCACCTGTGGGGTTTCATAGAAATGCTCGAACAGATAAGAAAGGAGTTCATCGCGCAAACGTTTCGTCTTTTCGGAAAAATCGACGATCAACTCCGGGATACGACGCACATCCGCCGGAGATTTCACCCGCAGCTTCTGTAGCCTCTTCCGCGTGGTCTCTATCACATCGTTTACCAAGTATGGTATCACCCTCTTTGTCCATGGTTGTCCGTCTTTCCCGGTTCCAAGGACTTTGTATATTCCGAGGGTCTTGAGACCGTCGGGATCAAGGATCCCAGCGCGCAATCCATCATCCAAATCGTGGCTGATGAACGCCGTTGGATCAGCGATATTGATCACCTGTGCTTCGAGCGTCGGCATAACGGTTGGTTCAAGGTGAGAAAACCGGTTCGGATCAAGCTCAGTCTTCCATACCACGTGTTTCAGGATCCCCTCCCGCACCTCGAACGTGAGATTAAGCCCATGTATCCCGCGGTAGGTGTATGCATCCTCTAGCTCCTCAACTACACGTACCCCGTGCTCGTAGTGCCGGAACCCGTCAGGCAACAATGCGTCGAGCGCGTCCTCCCCGGAATGGCCGAATGGCGTGTGCCCAAGGTCATGGCCAAGGGCGATAGCCGCGGTAAGATCAGGATTCAGCCCCAAGACTTTAGCGATCGTTTCACCTATCTGCCACACCTCCAAGGAATGGGTAAGACGGGTGCGATAGTGGTCGCCCTCGTGATTCACAAAGACCTGGGTCTTGTATTCCAACCGGCGAAATGCCTTGGAATGGATGATCCGATCACGATCGCGTTGGAAAGCAGTACGGATCGGATCCGGCTCGATCACGCATTCCCTGCCCCGCGTCTCCGCGCTGCGAGTAGCGTACGGGGCAAGATCACGAAATTCACGCCTTTCCAGTTCCTCACGCGCGTTCATACCTTCTGTCCCCGGGAGTAACGCTTGAGTGCCTCATCGGCACGACGGCGTTCATCTTCCTCACGCAGCTTGCGCCGTTTGTCGTACAGCTTCTTCCCTCGCCCGAGGCCGAGCTCGACCTTGGCAAACCCACGCTTGAAGTAAATGCGCAATGGCACAAGGGTGTATCCCCGTTCCTTAACCTTGGTGGCCAGTCGGATGATTTCCCGTCGGTGCAACAGAAGGCGACGGTCGCGGTCGGGATCCGGGTTGTAAATTGATGCTTGCTTATAGGGAGAGATATGTACCCCGCGCAGGATTACCTCACCGTCCTTTACCACGGCAAATCCATCCTCAAGAGAACAGTTACCTTGTCGGAGACTCTTCACCTCGCTGCCAGAAAGGACGATCCCTGCCTCGAACGTCTCCTCGATCGTGTAGTTATGCCGAGCTTTACGGTTTGTCGCTACTTGTTTGATCATTGCTACAAAAGGCTATCCGAAACGGCCGGCAACCACAAGGGGAGGTGTGAACCTCTTCTGAGCCGGTTTGTGATCTCCGTATCTTGTAAGAACCGAATTACCGGTGTTGTCACCCCCTATCCAGTGCGCATGACAAAACTACAACGCCATCTGATCAAACTGTGCGAAACCGTCCCCATTGCTTGCTTCCACACACGTCTGTTTTACAGAGGTGACCTCTTTCCCGCTCGATAAATATTGTAATTTTGAGCTTATATCTGTATGATGTGATGAAACTATAGACTTAGCAGAGGGGGATAAAAATGCACTCGCAAAGCAAGCTAATCGCGGGGCTAATCGCGCTCGGACTACTGGGAATTGGGGTTATAACAAACGCAGCCGATGTAACCATGACAGGATCCACAACTATCCTACCGATTGCTCAAGCAGTCGCTGAGGCACTAGCGAGCAAGTATGAAATTGAGGTGTCCGGAGGCGGGTCGAGCGTGGGTATCGCTGCTTTGATCAACGGAACAACAGACATTGCTAACCATTCCCGACCGCTAAAGCCGAGTGAATACAAAGCGGCGGTGCAAAACGGTGTGTATCCGTTTACCTTCCACATCGCTAATGACGCAGTGGCAGTGATTGTCCATCCCAGCAACCCGGTTCAGAATTTGACCCTCGCACAATTAAGGGACATTTACGCCGGGAAAATCACCAACTGGAAACAAGTAGGAGGTAAGGAGGCCCCAATCACTGTAGTATCGCGTGATAGCTCCTCGGGAACATTCGAGACATGGGAGCATGTCGTTATGCATGGGCAGCCGGTAGTCTCGAGTGCTATCTTCGCCACTTCCAATGCTGATGTAGCAAACGAGGTATCCAGCAACACCAATGCAATTGGGTACGTAGGACTTGCATACGTAACACCTCAACTTAAAAAGATCATGGTCGATGGCAAGGAGGCGACCATAGAATCGGCCATTGACTACTCATATCCGATCGCGCGTCCATTGTTTATGTCTACTAACGGATTCCCCTCTCCTGGACCAGTGCTCAATGTGATGCTGTTCATCCTGTCCGATGATGGACAACGACTTGTTCAGGAGATGGGATACGCACCGATAAGGCATCTCCCCTAAATAGTTCCCGCGTGAACCGTTCATGGAGGAATAAAAATTTGGTGTGAATTGCAAAAGTATATAGATATGAAAAAGAGCAACAGAGAATTCGGAAAAAACACGTTCAGCGTTCGTCCTGCGCTAATTCGAAGATTAGATAATACAATTTTCTTGATAGTTTCGAGCGTATCTCTGGTCACTCTCGGCCTCATTTTCTTCTTCATCCTACGTGAAGCGATTCCGTTCTTCCGGAGCGTATCGCCGGTTGAGTTCTTCAGCCGAATATGGCTTCCCACCGCTGAACCGCCTCGGTTCGGTGCTTTGCCGATGATAGTTGGTTCCGTGATCGTAACGGCCGGAGCACTGATTGTCGCAGTCCCGCTTGGGTTTGCCGTGGCCGCGTTTATCGCTGAGGTAGCGCCCGGGATCACGAAGGAGATCGTCAAGGCAGCGGTCGAGATGCTCGCGGGTATTCCCTCTGTAGTGTA
>CAZZJU010000028.1:0-17323 GCA_964654805.1 uncultured Thermotogae bacterium
GAAGATCGTTCCGGCTACGTCCTCTGGTTTCTCAAAATATATCAGGGATTTTTCCGGTTGCCCTTTGATCTTGACGCTCAATCCGCCGAAGACATTATAGGCGGTCGTCCCATCGGAGTAGGAGTTATCAAACCGAATCTGTGATATGAGACTTCCCTGAGTCGCTATTGTCTCGTGATCATCCACCTTTTGGAGGATCTGATCGCCGGTTAGTCCCGCTGCGTAACTTACAGCGGTTAGGGTCAGAACCCCCACCAGAATTAGTAAACTTACCAATGTTGCTTTTTTCATTGTGTACCTCCTTCGTCGTTTGATTTATGTTGATCCTTGTCCGAGTCAAGTTCTCCTGCTCGTTCAGGTTCATGCTTCACCAATTCGTGAATTTCGATATTGCCCACCTCCTTTCCGCCCCAGGCGTTAGCGGTGAGGAATTTAGGTTTCCAAGTTATGAGGATCGCCGGAATGGTGGTGAAAGCACTTATCGCACTTATCACCATCGTCATGGCGATCAATAGCCCGAAGTTGGCCGTCCCTTTAAAGGTGGAAAACAATAGGACAGCGAACCCCAAGGCAAGGGCAAGCGCATTGTACGCGATCCCCCGCCCGGTCGTCTGTATAGTCGTCTTCAACGCCTTTTTGGTATCCCGTTTCGCACGATATTCCTTCCGGAACCTCTCCATGAAGTGAATCGCGTAATCAATCCCGATTCCGATAGCGATAGAAGAAACCATAAGGGTGGACATATCGAGCGGAGTACGGGAGAACCCCATCACTCCAAAGTTGATCACCACCGTTAGGATGAGAGGAATCAGGCTGATCGCCCCAGCAACGAACGAACGCATCAACAACGCCACTATCAGTCCAGCGGCGATAATGGAGGTGAGAATGCTCGTTATCTGGCTTGTGATGATCTTGGAGAACAAACTTCCATCAATTCTAGTTGCTCCTACCATCTCTGCGTGAACGTCGGGAAAGTGTTTCTTGAGATATGCTTCCACTTCCTTGGTAAGCTTCACTTTTTCTGAACTACCACAGGAGTTGTAGAGTCCAGTGACCTCCCCAGCGGAGAAATCACCTAAAGCCATGTTCCCCAGATCGCCGCCTTGGAATGTAAACAGGAGCAGAAGTTGAGCCACTAGCTTCGGATCATCAGGGACTTTGTAGTAACTTGGGTCATCAGCGTGGAACTTCTGGTTCATCTCGCATACCATGTCGGCGAGCGAGATGGTTTTATTGATCTTTATTCCTGGTTTGGTCTTCAGCCACTTCTCGAACGCCACGATCCGTTGCAGTAATTTAGGATCCTTGAGCCCGTTTCGTTTTCCCGTATCGAATTCGACGATTAACTGTTCGCTCCCCGAAAAATGGTTGTCCATCACATTAAGCGCCTGGACGACTGGATGATCCTTGCCCAGAAATTCCTTCTCCGAGCTTTCTACCCTTACCGTAGAGGTCCCGATACCAAAGACAATGAACACGAGCAAGGAGGCGATAAGAACAAGTTTTGTATGGCTGATGACAATCCGTTCGAACGAGGAGAGTCCCCTGCTTAATATTCCAGCCCGGATTTTCATTTTGCGCTTGGGGGGTGACATTACCGAAAGTAATGCCGGGATTAAGGTGAGTGAGAGTCCCATAGCGATCATCACCCCAAGCGCAGTGAATATTCCGAACTGCCGCTGGGGGATCAGGAAGGAGTTTATCAGGGAGAGGAACCCAGCCACGGTTGTCATTCCGGCCATAGCAACTGGGGAGAGCATCGTTACTGCTGTTTCAATTACAGCGTCTCGCTTGGGTTTTCCCAACGAGAGCTCTTCGTAATATTTATTGAGCACGTGGATGCAGTACGCGATCCCGATCGCCATCAGGATGACTGGCATGATAAACGACATGATCGTTATCGGAACATGAGCTAGTGCCATTGCTCCTATCGCCCAGATTGTGCTCAAAATGACGACAAGAAGTGGAAGCCAGACCCCTCTCAGACTGAAGAAGCTCAGGAAAAGGACGACAACGATCACCAGGATAACGATCGGAAGCATCATTCGTAGGTCTTTACTCATTGACTCCGATAGAACTAGGTTCATGTAAGGAAGCCCGGCGATGTAGATCTTCTCCGGACCTGTGTTGTACTTATTGACGATCTCTACAACCTTCTTTGCGACCGTTGTCTCTTCAGTACCTTTCTTCAACTTTAGCGATATGGTAGCGGCTTTGCCGTCGGATGAGATTATGTAGTCCTTCAACATACGGCTGTCCATCACGCGCTTGCGGTATTCCGCCATCGCCTTCGGTGTATTCGGTACTTTCTCATTCGGGGCGGCAGGGCCGACGAGAATAGATTTCTCCGTTCCGGTAATAACCTGGGCGTTGATAGGACCAGTGGCCTCATCAACACCAGGAATTGCGGCAAGCTCCTTGCGCAGGGATACGATCTTCTCCAGCGTCTCAGTCTTGAAGATCGTGTCCGGAGCAACGATGCTTACCATAAAGAAAGTCTGCGATCCATAGCGATCCTCAGCACGGTCCATCGCCTGCACTGCCGGATCGCTTTTGGACAGATAGTCTTTAAAGTCAGTTTGTGTTGTCAGATGGGGTATAGCAGCTAATGCCCCTGCTGTCACGACAATGGCTAATCCGATAACCACCCACGGGTGATCGACAATCCACGTAGCGATTCGACGCATCAGAGCCAACCTTCCTTGACATACAGGGCGGAGAGGAAACCGGGGAACAGGTCATGGCGTACATCGGTTGCATGCGCCAGGCCGACAAAGACTTTGTTGATGAGGGACGAAAGCATCTTTATCCCTTGCACTGCTTGTGAGGGAAGCTCGTCAAACCCACGAGTGACAAGCCAGATCTGTTCCACTGTACCGTTATCTATTCCCTTAGGGATGATCAGAATTACATTGTAAGGCGTCTCCGTGGGCTGTATTCCTGCAAGCGGATCTACATAGCTTGATGACACGTCCACCATCTTCACCGTCACGTCGAACTCTCCGCTTTTCTTTAGAATTCCCGCAAGTGCTCCCACCCGCATTGTCGATGAGAACGTCTTTGTCTCATCAACCAACAGGAGCTTTAGTCTGTTGTGCTGAGCCGGGGGTTGCTGCGCCGTCACAAACACCGCAAAGATGGCCAACGCTATTAACGTGATGAATATAGTCTTATTTCGAAACATCTTCGCCTCCTTTCTTAAGTCCGTTCCAGATCAGGTCCGCAAGCTCTCTGGGTGCGTCCTTCAGGATCTTCTGTGACTCCTCGTCCGGGTAGGTAAGCGCGTACACGCTTATCGACTCTACCACTCCGAACATGGCGTATGCGATGATCTTCGGATGGCACGGTCTTACCCAACCTTTCTCGATCCCTTCCTCGATTAGCGATTCGATGCGGGCGATCATCTCCCGGTAAAGCTCACGTAGTTTAGTGCGGAACCCTGGGCCGGGATTGAACCGCTCCTGCAAGAGCAGGCGGGTCAAATCCCCGCGCGCCTTGAGACGGGAGAAGTACTCCTCCAAGATGCGGCGGATTTTCTCCGGTACGGGAATATCGCTCTTCAGAAGCTCACGGAAAAGCTGCATTCGCTCCTCAAACTCCGTCCTGAAAATGGAGAGTAGGATTTCTTCCTTATTGCGGAAGTAGTTGTAGATCGTTCCTACTGCTACTCCCGCTTCCTGCGCGATCTCTTCCGCTCGCGTTTTGTAGAACCCCTTGCGCGAGAAGAGGCGGATCGCCGCCTGGCGGATCAACTCATCTTTACTTGCTCCTTGGCCCATAGTTCCTCCCGTCCTCTTTCTGAATGAACGTTCATTCATATTTTGGTCGAGGAGAACCTTTTTGTCAAGTTGAAGAGGAAATGCTTTTCAGGTTAGGACTCGATGTCCTTCAGGTGCACACGGAATCCGCACTTCGGGCACTCCAGGTAAATCGGGATTCGCGTCCTCTTCGTCTGAACGCCGTGGGAGATCCCGCCCCCGACGGGCTTTTCGATGGGCGGTGAGACTGGGTTTACCCCTGAGACAGTGTAACTTTCTTCGGCTGCCACACGTCGAACAAGCTTTGTTCCACACCGCGGACACCGCCGCAGGACGGCCGCGAAAAGCCAAGGGAAGAAGCTGCGATGAGTGTTGTATATAGTGTAGCTCCCGGTTTACCTGCGATCAACTTCCGGTTATGGTTGCGGACAACGAATAGTCACTTGCGCCCGCAGCGCGCTGTTGCCCCTAAGTTTCTGTGTTGGGCTTTCGCCGCTTGACAAATGAATGCCTGGGAGTAATATTGCATTGAGGTGCATAGATGCATGAAAGGTAATGGCAAAATGGATGAAAAGATCGCTTCGGTTGGGCAGGCGCTTGCTCATCCGATTCGCGTCCAGATGCTGCGCTTGCTCGAGCGTGGGGAATTATGCAGCTGCGAGTTCGCGCCGTACTTTGAGCTCGATCAATCGGGTGTTTCACGGCACTTGAACTCTTTGCTCCGTGCGGGCTTGGTTCGTTCCCGTCGTGATGGAGTGCGCATCTACTGGCGGCTTGCTGATCCCAGTGTGACGGAGGTTTTGAAGCTAATCGAGAGAGTAGTGAATACGGTTTGAAAGGAGATACAAGTGAATACGCATGTGCCAGCGGCAAATCCCGTACGGAATTTTACACCTTCGTGGTTCGCTTCAGTTATGGGAACGGGAATCCTGGCACTTACCAGTTTTTTCTACTCGAGTTACTGGCCGGTATTGCATCAACTGGCGCAGGGGCTTTTCTACTTCAATGTCGTTCTGTTTGGCGTGCTTCTTGTCCCCTGTGTCTTGCGATGGGTGTTATATCGTGATCGGGCTTTAAGCGATTTAAACCATCCGGTGATTGCTAATTTTTATCCGACTTTACCCGTCGGGATGCTCGTTCTTGCTTCCGATTTTATAGTGATTGGGAAAAACTTTTCGGTCGGTGTTTGGTTTTGGATAGCGGGCAGCGCACTCACGATCATATTCGCCCTGTTGATCCCGTACATTATGTTCAAAGGAGAACATGTGACGATCGACCATGTCAATCCGGCGTGGTTCATTCCTCCTGTGGGATTGATCGTTATTCCAATCGCTGGAAGCCTGGTCATCGGTCATTTCAATGGGCTGGCGGACGATTGGGTGATCTTTGCCAATTACTTTGGTTGGGGAGCGGGATTCTTCCTTTATTTGGCATTGCTTGCAGTGTGTATGTATCGATTCATTTTGCATCGGCCTCTGCCGAACGTCCTTGCTCCTACAGTTTGGATCAACCTTGGCCCGATCGGAGCTGGAACGGTAGCTCTGTATAGCCTCGTCTCTCATAGTGGATTTGTCACTGTGCCAGGGCCGTTTTTTGTGTTTGGGTTTCTGTTCTGGGGGTTCGGCATTTGGTGGGTGGTAATGGCGATTGCGCTTACGCTTCACTACGTCAGGCGGCTTAAACTTCCTTACGCCATGTCGTGGTGGGCGTTCACCTTCCCGTTGGGAGCGTACGTGGCGGCGAGTCATGTCGTCGCCCAGCAGTTCTCTCTCGGGCTCGTTGATTGCATCGGATTTATTCTGTACCTCTTGCTCTTTGTGCTGTGGGCAATAACCCTTATCAATACGGGAATACATGCGGTGAAGGGAGATCTCTTTCGGGAGAGTTGATGAAAAATTATCTTCTACACAGAGGCGGTCGGTTTGTAGTACACTGAGAAAGGGAGGGACGATGGCTAAGAGAATTGCGATTCCCACATGTGGAACTGCTGGATTGGACGATACTGTCGAAGAGCACTTCGGTCGGGCACAACACTATACCCTGATCGATGTTGATGGCAAAAGGATTGTTGCAACTGAAGTGGTCGATGTTCCGTTCGCTGAACATGAGCCGGGAGATCTTCCCAATTGGCTCCATTCGCAAGGGGTCGATGTTGTCATCGCTTGGGGAATGGGACCGCGTGCGGTAGAATATTTTGAGCGGTTCGGTATGGAGGTGGTTACTGGTGCCACCGGGCCGGTGCGCGATGTGATCGAAGGCTACATCCGTGGGAACCTCGAGACGATCGAGTGGGTTGAGCCAGAAGGACACAGGCACGGGAAGCATTGACATGCCCTGAGATTCGGTTGTACGATTGGTTGTTGTTCTTCGATGCACCACACTCCTAACGGAGCGTGGTTTAACTTTTTTACTACCTGGTTATAATTGGTTCGCAAAAGGAGGATACAATGGAAGACAGGGCACGACGAGATGCGGTATTGAAGGAGGTCGAGGCTCGGGGAATCCGATTCATTCAGCTTTGGTTTACCGACCTTCTCGGTAACCTGAAGAGCGTGGAAATTCCGGTGCAAGAACTTCCACAAGCTCTTGCTGAAGGAATCGGATTCGACGGGTCGTCGATCCACGGGTTCGCCCGGATTGACGAGAGCGACATGATCGCCAAGCCGGACCCGAACACATTCGCGGTCCTACCGTGGGCGAACGATGTTGCTCGCCTTATCTGCGATGTCCTCCAACCGGACGGGTCTCCATATGAAGGGGATCCGCGCTGGGCTCTGCGTCGTGCGCTTGCTCGAGCGGATGAAGCAGGGTTTACCATGTATGTCGGGCCGGAAGTGGAATATTTCTATTTCCGGGCGGACGGTGCTCCAGAGGTTCTCGATTCCGGCGGATATTTCGACCTTGTTCCTCCCGACCTCGGTTCAGAGATCCGACGGGAGACGGTACTCGCCCTGCAGGCGATGGGGATCGTGGTGGAAGCGGCTCACCATGAGGTCGCTCCCAGCCAGCAGGAGATCGACCTCCGGTTTACCGACGCGCTGACCATGGCAGACAACCTCATGACCTGTCGGTTTGTGGTGAAGGAAGTCGCTCGTCGGCACGGAATTCATGCCACGTTCATGCCGAAACCCCTGTTCGGCGAGAATGGCTCCGGGATGCACACCCACCAGTCACTATTCACAGCCGATGGACGTAATGCGTTCTTCGATCCCGACGATCCGCTTTATCTGTCACCGGTGGCCAAGGGGTACATAGCTGGATTGATGCGCCACGCAAAGGAGATCATCGGAGTGTGCGCACAGTGGGTAAACTCCTACAAGCGGCTTGTGACCGGGTACGAGGCACCGGTATATATCACTTGGGCCAAGCGTAATCGGAGTAATATGATCCGCGTTCCTATGTATAAACCGGGTAAGGAAAGTGCGACCCGCATTGAGTTCCGTGCCCCTGATCCGGCATGCAATCCCTATCTTGCTTTTGCCACTATGTTGCATGCTGGTCTCACCGGAATAGAGGACAACTATCCACTACCCGATCCGATGGAACGGGACGTTTACGCTATGACCGATGAAGAGCGGAGTGCACTTGGCATTGAAGAGCTGCCGGGCAGTCTAAACATGGCAATTGCTCACATGGAGGATAGCGCTCTTGTCCGACGCGCTCTTGGTGATCACATCTTCGGGAAGTTCATCGAGAACAAGAAAATCGAGTGGGATAATTACCGGGCGCAGGTGCATCGTTACGAGTTAGAGCGCTATCTAACAATGCTGTAATAATGTGAATTTGGGGGCTGGGGAAGGCAGGGCTGCTGCCTATCCTGCCTTCCCCGGGTAAGAACCGTTGGCTGTTCTGCTTGCTGCAACTTGCTTGTGGAACCCCCACAGCGGATGTGGTCCGGAGGCCGTAAGAAAAGAGTTCACCGCGCTCTCGGGACGGTGAACCGAACCTGTAAGGAGGTAACGAGTCCGACATCTTTTCGAACGCACATCCTTTGCTCCTTGTCTAAGTTGAGCTGAGTGTACTGGAACAAAGGCGTTCGGGTAATGGCAAAAGGAACAACAAAACACCGCGTCCGTGACAACCGATCAGTAAACCGGTCTTCTAAATTGGTGCTGAATGTCTCACCTACTCTGGCGGAATCTTGGCGATACGCCAGTAGTCTTGAACGGTTTGTATTAGACGCTCAAAGTCCTTGGAATCCACGGGCTTGTTCATGTAACTCGCCGCGCCACTGTCGTAAGCCTTTACCATGTCCTCTTGCGAGGTGGATACCGTAAGCACGATAACGGGAATCCTCCGCAGATGGTCGTCGTTCTTGATTTTTTCCAAAACTTCTTGGCCACTCATTAACGGCAGCCGCCAGTCAAGCAGGATCAGATCGGGGCGGGGAGCATCGGCGAACTCATCTTCGTGATAAAGAAACTTAAGGGCTTCCTCGCCATCATGGGCAAAGTAGAGCTCGCAATGAGCCCCGCTCTTGCGCATCGCGCGTTTGATAATCATCACATCGTCTGGGTTATCTTCGACTACCAGGACTTTAATCTTCTCCGGGTTGTTAGGCATGGACTTTCACCTCGTTTCTCACGGTTGCTTGGGGAAGGGTGAAGTAGAATGTGCTCCCTTTCCCGATTTCCGATTCCACCCATATTTCCCCCCCATGCTCTTCCACGATCCGTTTACATATTGCCAGTCCGGCACCGGTTCCTTCATAATGCTCCCTTGGGTTCAATTTCTCAAACAATCCGAAAATCCGCTCGTGATAGCGGGACTCGATGCCAATCCCGTTATCTTTGACGAAGAACGTGTGCATCCCGTGATGGGAAGAATCCTTAACCCAACCGACGTGGATTACCGGGAGCGCCTTATCGTTGAATTTTACTGCATTCACGATCAGGTTGTGAAACACCTGACGTATCTGAATCTTGCTCCCCATAACTGGGGGAAGATTCGGATCGATCTGAAGGTTCACTCCACGTAGATCGACCTCGAGGTCCTCCTTTATCTCCTCGATTATCCGCGCCACTGATACTCGTTCGAACGAGGTAGCGTCCAAGTGAATATTGGAGAGATCGCGCAGATCGTCGATTAACTCGCGCATTCGCATCGACGCGTTCTTCAGTGTGTAAAGATACTTTTTCCCCTCCTCATCGAGCTTATCTCCGTAGTCCTCTAGAAGGAACCCGGTGAACGCTTCCACCGTATGCAGCGGCGACTTCAAGTCATGGGAGACGACGCGTGAGTATTCCTCGAGCTTTTCATTGCTGCGCTCGAGGCGCTTTGTCTTCTCGCGCAGACCTTCTTCTAATCGCTTGAGTTCGGTGATATCGATGTAATGATCGATCCTCCCTCCTTTGTACCGTTCTGTCTCGATCGGGATTGATCTGTACACGAGGACCCGTTCCTCCCGTCCCATTCCGGGGCGGACGCGGCATGTGTAGGAATCGATCCGCTCTCCCTTCTCGATTGCTTCCTGTACCTTTCTTCCGAAATCCTCCGCGTTTTCAAACACTCCTACGTAGCGGGAGAACGCGCGCATTGCCTCGATTCCGATCAGCCGGTCGCGATCGATCCCGAAAAACCGGCCGATCGCCTCATTTGCCCACACGACCTGGCCCTTGCGATCGGTGATGATGATCCCGGAATCGAGTGTATCGACCGCTTCCTCGATCAGGTAGCGGTAACGCGCCTCCGCTTCCATTAATCGGCGTTCCAGCTCGGCTTGCTGGCGGAGGTCGCGTGCCTCCACAATCGCTACTCGCTCGGTGATGCGGGTTGCCCGCAACTCGACCGGTATCACACTGCGCGTTTGGGAGATAAACCGGAGTTTCACGTCCCGCAGTTCTCCTCGTTCGAAGAGACGAACGAGTTCTGTCTTCATATTGTCGATATCTTCGGGGTGGATGTACTCAGCGAGCCCCAAGGAGCGCTTGGTCGGGTAACCAAGGGTGCTGCGCGACGCCTCGTTGCGCTTGAGGATCGTCCCTTCTTTATCGATGAAATGGATGATGTTGAGGGAGTTCTCGAAGATTTCCTGTTCGTATCCTCCTTGAAGTGTCTTGGCGCGTTTCCATCGTTCGCGCCGGACGGCGTCCCTCCGGTTCAGCCATCCAATTCCTCCTCCCAAAAGTAGATCCATTACGAAAAGACCCAGCAGTAGTGTCGGGTTGTCGAACCCGAGGAACGGCATGCCGATTAGAGCAGTACCAAGGCCGAGGAGAAGGCCACCGGAGAGCTGCATGAACGATGCTCCGATGATGAGGGGTACCGCGAGTACTCCGAACACGAGCCCTGCTGGTCGGTACCAGGAGATGTAAAGCAGCACTACAGCGAGGATTGCAATGCTGTACGCGGCAATAACGATTATCGCCCTCTCGACAGGGTTCAATTTCGTCTTCAATGGTGTCCCATCCTCGAGGTTGCCCGGCCCTCCTGTAACTCAACTAAACGCCCATCTAGACTATAAAAACGTTTGATACATCCAGAAAGGACACCTGTCCCCTGTCGGAGAGACGTTCTTCTTAAAGCTAAATGATCAGATTGGCGTTAAGCTCAACGGAGAATGGCTCCATGATTTTCTGGAGATAATCCTCCCGCAGGATCTTGATCTTGCGGCTTTCGATTGCAATGATACCGCGGCTTTCAAGCTCGCTCAACGTGCGAATAGCAGTTTTGGAGGAGACCCCTGCCATCTCGGCGAGCTCGGCACGGGAGAGCTCGACCCCGCTTTTGCCGAGCAGCAGGATCAAACGAGCAAGCCGCTCTTTGCTGGAAGAATAGGACCTTTCAGCTAGTTTATTCTGAAAGGCTTTGAGCTCCTCGGATAAGCGTTCGTACATCCGGAAGATCGTCTTTGGGTGATGTTCGAGGAAATAGAAGAAATCCCCTCGTTCGATGAACCCGACTACCACCGGTTCGAGGGTTTTGGCATAAGCGTTGTGACTTCCTTTATCAAACAGGGTGGTCTCTCCTAGGATTTCTCCCGGTCCAACGATTTTGAGAATCTGACTCTTGGCGCGTGTACTTCGCTTGACAAGCTTTACCATCCCTTCAAAGACCAGATAAAAACCGAACGCTGGCGCTCCTTCCTGAAATATGATTTCTCCCCGTCCGTAGCTGATCCGCCGTACGCTCTTTTTTAAGTTTTCTAAGTCTTTGGGTTTCAGGTCGGAGAAAATGCGGAAGTCCTTTAAATCTACCATCCCTTGCCCCCTATCTTTATCCACCACTGTCCACCTGTCACTTTTTCTCCACCCCCTCATCACCATAACCGATGGGTCAAACGTCACCCATTGTAACAGATATCACTAAAAAAACCAAGTGCTAGTATGGGCCTCGCCTTGCTGAACAAGGAAAGGGTGGGGTAGAATGCAAAGAAATGGAACGAAAAGACAGAATAGAAGTCGGGTTGATTCAGATCGCCACTCGGAATGATGATCCATGGGACGCGGTTGAGCGGGTAATCGACCGGGTGCGAGGGGTGGACCTTATCGTCTTTCCTGAGCTATGGAACGTGGGATATTTCGATTTCTCCATGTGGATCAAACGGGCCGAACCACTTACCGGGACTACCTTCATGTTCCTCCGGGATATGGCGCGGAGTCTCAACGCGTTTGTTCTCGGTGGAAGCTTCGTCGAAAAGAGCAATGGGCGGTACTACAACACTGCTATTTTCATTGATCCGCTTGGAAACCTTCTCGGCAAGTACCGCAAACGGCACCTATTGAGCTACAGGTCAAAGGAACGAGAGATTCTTACTCCGGGGGATAAACCGCTCGTTGTCGCCACTGAAATTGGGACATTTGGGACGGCGATTTGCTATGACCTCCGGTTTCCGGAGCTCTTCCGCGAGATGGCAATACAAGGGACCGAAGTGTTTCTCGTCCCAGCGGCATGGCCGATCGTCAGGATGGAGGCATGGGAAGCGTTAACGCGAGCACGGGCGGTGGAAAATCAGGCATTCCTCCTCGGTTGCGATGTGTCTGGTAAAGGATTTCTTGGCAGGAGCGTTGTTGTTGATCCAGAAGGGGTTGTGATCGGGCGTCTCGGCGGTGGAGAGGGGGTTCTACGGGCGGAGCTTGACCTTGCTAAGATGCGAGCGTTTCGAGAAGAATTCTCCGCATGGCGGGAGCGCTGATGCCCGGAACAACTGCCTGGATCGACCTTGCTAGACTACAGGCGAACATTGCCCTCGTGCGTAAACGCCTTCCCAACGGTGTCAAGATCCTATTCGTAGTTAAATCCGATGCTTATGGGCATGGGATCGTCCCGACCGCCCGCGCCGGGATCCAAGCCGGGATAGATCACCTCGGGGTCGTGACTGTGGAAGAGGGAGAGAGGCTCCGTGCGAGCGGGATCGACATTCCGATACTTCTTTTGGGCCCGATCCTCCCCGAGGAGATCCCGCGCGCGATCGAGCTCAGACTTACGATCCAGGTCTCCGATCGCTATTTCGCCGTGCGGTTGGCTCAAGAGGCAGAGCGGCTCCGGATCCGCCCTTCCGTACATGTGAAGGTCGATACGGGGATGGGAAGGTTCGGGATCGCGGTGGGAGAAGCCCTTGGACTGGTGGAAGAGCTGACTCGTGAACCAGCTCTTCGTGTCGAGGGGATATATACTCATTTTTCGAGTGCTGATTCCCTCGACCCGGAAGACCGAGCTTACACTCTCCGCCAGATCGAAATATTCACGGAGCTGTTGTACACTCTTAAACGTCGATCTTTGCTTCCTCCGCTTTGTCACATCGCCAACTCGGCTGGATTCATCCAGTACCAAGAAGATGTCACGATTCCGCCGTTAAACATGGTGCGAATCGGGACGCTCTTTTACGGTTATCCCGAGGTCGATGCTCCTTGGGTATCCGGGATCAAGCCGGTGGCGCGGCTCACCGCTCCAGTGGTGGCGCTAAGGGCGGTGAAGGAGGGGGAATTCGTTGGGTATGCGCGCAGCTATCGTGCGTCCACTTCGCGGCGAGTAGCGGTAATTGCAGCAGGCTATGGAACTGGGCTCCCCCCTGGATTGGCAGATCATGGGAATGTCTGGGTACGGGGAAGACTCACGCCGGTTGTGGGGAGGATCTACCTTGACCACGCGGTGATCGACGTGACCGAGGTGGACGGGGTCTCGATCGGGGACGAGGTCGAGATCATCGGTCCTCATGTTCCAGCTGACCGACTCGCAGCTATGATCGGACTAGAAGTTTGTGAGCTCCTTGTCCCAGCATTGAATGGAGCGGAGAAGCGCGTTTACGATGGTCGCTAGGCATAGACTCACTCGCAATCTGATATGGGGAGCTGGAATCGTGCTGGTTGTCACGATTCTATTTGGGTTCATCATCGATGGTTACCGAATTCATTGGGAACAACATAACAATCGGTTCATCGTTATCGTACGTGCGGATGACGTATCGAAAATTCCGTTCTCTTCTCTTGCTAAAGCGGGGGTTACATGTATAGGGCTGAAGGCATCCGTACTTGCGAGCAGGCATAGGTCTACCATTGAGGCAATACGTCGAGTTGGGTTAATTCCGGTCCTGATAGTTGATCAAGCAGTCTCTCCCGATTCTTTTGCCGGGATGTCGTTCCCTTATTTCTGGATTGAAGGGGCTATTGGGTCGGATGATCCGCTCATTCAGTGGTTAGTTGCATCTGGCAGTACGCTCATCCGGCGCGAATTCGAACCGAGGGCGGCGGAGACTACCCTGTGGAATGAGGGTTATCGTCGATTTGTGCGGGGACACGAGATCCCGCACGATGAGCTTACTCACCTCACTTTCAATGAAGTGGTGGCACGGTTCGTGCGCGCAGTGCGCGAGCGGGGGATCAGGGCGCTCATCCTCTCTCCATACCCGGATGATTCTGACATAATCTCCGGGTTCAAGCGGGTTATTGGGGCAGTTGAGAATGAAGGGTTATCTCCCGGTACCCCTGTCACACCATTTTCCGTACCTTTCCGATGGACTGGTATCGTGTTCCATATCGGCGTGAGCGCACTTTTCCTGCTCCTTTTCCTTGAAGTTTTCCCTCAGCTTCCGTTGGCCGGATTATTGCTCTCCGGCGGGGTCGCTGCAGTGGCATTCGGATTGAAGGATGTACCATTGCGTCAGGTAGATGCGTTTCTGCTCGCCGCTGACGCACCGGTGTACGTGAGTCTTGTCCTCCGGCCTCATGGCGGACTCCGTGGGGGAATTGGTTATCTCCTTGCCTTTTCGGGTATGGGAATTATGTTTGCTGGTCTGCTGGCAGCGATCCTCGCGCATCCCGCGTTTATGCTCAAGGTTTATCAGTTTCGCGGAGTAAAGGCCGCTCTTCTCCTCCCTCCGCTAGGCGCGGTTATCCTGTATATACGGGGGCACAAGATTGGCTGGTGGGAGGTGATTGCTCCGGGAAACGAACCGCGGATATGGCCTATGCTGCGGGCAGGGGGGGTACTACTCGGAGTTGTTATAACTTGGTTCATCCTTGTGCGCAGCGGAAACACTTCCGGGCTCACGAGTCCGCTAGAGACAGAGACGCGCGGACTATTAGAGCGGCTTTTGTTCGCTCGGCCCCGGTTCAAGGAATTCCTCATCGGTCATCCTGCGCTGCTCATGTTCGGAACGAAGTCCGGAAGTCCGTTTATACGGACGAGTTACTTATTCTTCGGAATGTTCGGTCAGGCATCAATCCTGAACAGCTTTTCTCATGCCCATACCCCGCTTTTGCTATCATTCCTTCGTACGGTAAACGGGCTTGCACTCGGCATTCTATTGGGGATAGCCCTGTACGGGGCGCTTTCCCTTTTCGGGATCCTGCGAAGAAGGTTGACCCGACGTTAAATGCGCCAAGACTCGATGCGCGGATCGTCGGACGAAAGCGGGGTGACTGTTATTGTCTCCACCGAACCGTTCTTTTGTACCTCGAAGGCGATCGGGGTGCTTCCCGACCGGTCGCAGTAACGAGCGGCGAGTGCGGCAGCGAGGAGGAGTTCGTCTCGGCTTGGGGCCCCTTCCACCAAAGAAGTGGGGCCCATCGTCCCAATTGGTTCAAGTACGATTCGTCCGGAGCTGAATCCGGCCAGGACCTTGTTCTCTGCCTCGTTCCTGCCGATAATTACCTTGACCTTGTCCGCGAGACGGAAATGACGGCCATACCGCAGGAGTAGGAATCCCTCTCGATCGACTTCGTCCGGTCCGAGGTGGGCGAACGCGTCACGTAACCGAGCCGAGTACACTTTTTCCGTGAGCAGGCACCCCCCCGCTGGTTGAGGATAGTCAGTGATCCCAATGGCTTCAGCAAGCGCGCGCTGCGGGGCGCGGCTCCGCCCAAAGATCGCATAGAGATCATCTCGCTTAATCCATCCTTTTTTCACCGGTAATGTATCCGGGAGGAGATTCGCTGAGAGCGGACGGAGGAGCCGATCTCCAAGTCCACTTTCCTTCGCTACTAGGAGTAGGGCGTGACGATGCTGCGACATCGGTCGTTGGCCAAGAACCTCGCCGGTTACCACGAACTGCGCTCCTTCTTCTTCCATTACTTCCTTTGCTATCCGGAGCATGAAGATGCGACAGTCCACGCACGGGTTCATCCCGGCTCCGTAACCATGACGGGGATGACGTACTACCTCGAGATGCTCATCGGATTTGTCGATCACTCGGAGCGGTATCCCGAGCTGGGCAGCAGCGTGTTCCAGATGCTCCCTGCGGCGGCGGTCAGTCCCGAACAGGTGTTGCACGGAGAGACCAATTACCTCGATCCCGGCGCGCTTGACAACAGCGGCGGCGAGCGTACTGTCGAGTCCGCCCGAGAGCATGGCGATTGCCCGGGGTTTTAATCCCTGAAATTCACTTTGGCTCTTCATTTTCTTCATTGAATCTTCACAGCCCCTTCCTATAATCATACCGGTTTTTCGGACCAAATTCTTTTCGGGAGGGATTTACCATGAACAAGAAACTTTGGATTATCGGGTTGCTGGTGGCGGTGGTCTTTACAATGGGCGTTTCAGCCACATGGTTAGGCAACGGAGTCGCTCTTGCCCAGGATGTTAACCAGGCGATTGCCGCTTCTGGTCAAGCAGCGATCAAAAACGCAATCGCGAAGGTCGGTCCTGCTGTTGTGAGGATCGATGTCACAGCTACAATCTCCGTCAATAATCCATTCTTCAACGATCCGTTTTTCCATTTCTTCTTTGGGGAGCCGAATGTTCCCCAAAAGCAAGAGGAGCGGGCGCTTGGTTCCGGATTGGTGATTAAGTACAACGGGGAGAAGTACGTACTGACGAACGCCCATGTGGTTGATAATGCTACTACGATCAAGGTCACGAGCACAAGCGGAGACGTTTGGAACGCGAAAGTTGTCGGAAAAGACGAGAAGCTGGATATCGCCGTTCTACGGCTTGAGGGTGACACTTCTAACCTTGCCACGGCTGAACTTGGCGACTCATCCAAAATGGAGATTGGGGACTGGGTGATCGCGATCGGTAACCCGCTTGGTCTTTCCTACACTGTCACTTTGGGGATTGTAAGCGCGCTGCACCGTCAGATTCCGAAGCCGGATGGTATCGGTCGGTACGAGGATCTGATCCAGACTGATGCGGCGATCAACCCGGGTAACTCCGGTGGACCGCTGGTGAATGCTGAAGGGAAGGTAATCGGCATAAACACAGTAATTGCCCGCGAATCGGAAGGAATTGCGATTGAGGGGATTAATTTCGCGATTGCTATCAATCCGATCAAAGCGGTGCTTGGACAGCTCATCACCACAGGGAAAGTGGTACGTGGTTGGCTGGGAGTAAGAATTCAAGACCTGACCCCATCGATGGCGGATAAGTTTGGGGTGAAGACCGGGGCGTTGGTGGCTGATGTTTTGGCCGGTTCCCCGGCTGAAAAAGCGGGTATCAAATCCGGGGATGTGATCACAGCCGTGGATGATGAACAGGTAAAGACGGCCGCTGACTTGGAGAGGATAATCACTGGTGAACCGGTTGGAAAAACTGTTGATCTCACGGTAGTGCGCAGCAAGAAGACGATACACATAACTGTAACCCTGGGAGAGCGGCCGAGCGAGGCGGAGCTCTACGGGAAAGCGGCTCCAACGACTAGTACTGGTGCGGTCCAGAAGTTTGGCCTCACGGTGGGCCCGGTTACCCCTGCGGTGGCTCAGCGTCTGGGATTGCAATCGACCCAAGGAGTTGTCATAATTAATGTCAAGCCTGGAAGCAGGGCTGACTGGGCTGGATTGCAACGGGATGACGTGATCTTGGAGATCGATCTGAAACCGGTAAATTCGGTGGCGGATTGGAACGCAATGGTCTCCAAGATGAGTGATGATGCGAACCCAATGTTTACCATCATGCGTGACGGAAGTACAATGTTCGTGACGCTGGGGGACTAAACGGGGTTCGTCGGAGAGTGGCGCAGTTTGGTCAGCGCGCAGCGTTCGGGACGCTGAGGTCGCCGGTTCGAATCCGGCCTCTCCGACAAGGAGGATCGCGGAAGTAGCTCAATGGTAGAGCGCTGGCCTTCCAAGCCAGTGACGCGGGTTCGATTCCCGTCTTCCGCTCCACGGGAGAATGATGCGCCCGTAGCTCAG
>CAZZJU010000029.1:0-16798 GCA_964654805.1 uncultured Thermotogae bacterium
GTGCCGGTGCTGGTCGATCCTGACGCGCAGGTTCTTCCCGTACTTTCTCCCACCGTGCTTATCGACGGGCGGATGGCAAAGCAAGCGCTCGATACACGGATCGGACAGGCCCCAATCGTTATCGGCCTCGGGCCGGGGTTCACCGCCGGGGTGCACGCAGATGCAGTGATAGAAACGAACAGCGGTCCGAGCCTCGGCCGGGTGATCTACGAGGGGACCGCACTCCCGAATACCGGGATTCCCTGCCAAATCGGAGGATTTCAGGCCGAACGTGTGCTGCGCGCCCCGCGTGCAGGGATGTTCCTCACAGAAAAGGAGATCGGCGATGTGGTTGGGAAAGGGGAGATCGTTGGATACGTGGATGATGCTCCGGTGCGAGCCGGAGTGGGCGGGGTATTGTGGGGACTCCTTCACCCGGGAATCCACGTTGATGAAGGCACGAAACTCGGGGATATCGATCCGCGGGGCGACCCGACGGTCGTCGACCGCATCGCCGGTAAGGGGCAGGCCGTCGCTGCTGGAACTCTCGCTGCTATCTTCACGCTCGCTGCTCGCAAGGAAATCCCGCTTCAGGAAGAAGCTACTCCGTAAACCCTTTCTTGTACACGAGAGCGTTTTCGTACATGTGATCGTTATTGAACAGGATGTAGACCTCATCCGCGACGAGCGATGAAATCATCCCAGCAAGCCGGTGCAGATCGGCCGCGGTGTAATTATACCGGTACATCCTCTTTCCCGGCGGCGATCCATGCAAGCGCAGGTAGACCGTGCCGCTGGTCAGCGGTAGCTGGGAGAATGGATCGGCTACGTGGATCAGGTCGAGATCGAGTACAGCTCTCACGGTGGTGTCATCCCAACCGCGCGGCTCGAACGCGAATCTCCGGCCGTGACGGTCGACCATGGTGAAGAACGCGCGCAGGCGGTCGATGTTCTCCGGGGTGGGCCGGAACGAGGCCGGGGTCTGGAACAGGAGGATCCCCGCGTGCAGCGCGTCAGCTATCTCGACCGTCCGCTCGTATGCAGCGAGCGAGCGCTCGGAGCGGAACCGATCGCGGTGGGTGATCTCCTGATTCACTTTCACCGTGAATTCGAACTCCGAGTTAGCTGCACGGGCGAGTTCGAACCAACGCGCAGCGGTCTTGACTTGTGGAAGGCGGTAGAAAGTTGAGTTCACCTCAACGAGGTCGAAGTACGCGGCGTAGAGCGCGAGCTTATGGGGATAACGCTGCTTCCAATCCCGGTCTTCACCCACATCCTCCGGGCGCAGGTAGTTCCAACCGCAACAACCGATGCGCACATCCACGACGCCATACCTCCGCGTCCTCATTCCTTGAATCTTCCGTCGTCTCTCGCCCTCGGAAGCTTGTGCACGTTCCTCTCAAGCCAGCCGAACCTCTCCACCTTTCTTATATCGAAGGCGGGGACATAGGGCTTCATGTCCAGAAGAGGCGTTCCGTCGACGATGTCCACATCCCGGATGTGAAGGATATTTCCGTCGATCCCAACGAGACGGACGATCGAGATCCCGATCGAGTTCGGTCGGCTCGGGGCGCGGGTGGCAAACACGCCGTGCGCGGCGGCGTCCATGTACGGCCGCACGAGCAACGACGGGAGAGGTTTGGAAAGGTGAAAATGGTAGATCAGGATGATATGGGAGAAGCCGGACAGGTCCTTCAGCCCCTCCCGGTACTCCGGAAAAAGCTCGACCTCGCCAGAGACTCCCTCCGCCCCCGCGGGCTGGATGGGCGTTCCCGCGGTGGTCTCGAACGGAGAATGGATCACCCCGATCGGGTGGTAAACGATCGGCCTGATCTCACTTTTCATTTCACGCTTCGCCTTCCTACCCCATCTTCTCCTGGGCCGAGCGCACCTTGCGGGTAAGCCCCTCAGTCACGCCCTTGCGGTCGTCGATCCGAATCGAGATAGAGACGCGGTCGACTTCTTTCAACAGGAGGTCGCGGCACGCCTTGATCAGCCCCATTACCTCGTCCCAATCGCCCTCGATGTTCGTTCCCATCGCGTGGTACTCGTGCGGCAGGCCGGAGGCATCGATCAACCGGTATACCTTGGCCACGTAGCGGCTTAAGGATTCCCCTTCACCGATTGGCGAGATCGAGAAATCGACGAGCATCTCAGTATTTAAGGTGCCAGTCGGCCTGATCGCCCGCGCCTTTGATGTCAATCGTTCGCGTGGCTGGATCGAGAGTAACGTACGCCCACGATGGCTTACTGCCGTCTTCATCGCACAGCTGATCGAAGGTTATGTAGTGGATTCCGTTTATCACGGTGTGCGCGTTCTTGTGTTCATGCCCTTGGAACACGGCGATCACCACTCCTGAATCCTCGAGGATTTTCTGTACTTTCTTGTTGTTCAGGATCTCCGGCCCCCCTGAGAGCATGTCAAAATCGATGTCGAGCCGCTGATGCACGCAGACGATCGTTGGCTTATCGGTTGCTGCCAGATCCTGTTTCAACCAATCGAGTTCGGATTGGGGAATGTTCCCCTGCACTACCCAGAACGCGTGTCCTAAGTCCTTTCCCTTTTTGTTGTACTGAGCATCGAGGATGACGAAGTGGTAGGCACCGGCGTCGAAACTCTCGTACGTCGCGGTGGCGCCGGTGTGAGCGAGGAACTCGGCTTTGGACAGGTCGTAAACATCGTGATTGCCGAGCACATAGTAACGTGGCCCGTGGAACTGAGAGTAGATCGCTTCCGCTTTATCCAAGATGCCGGGAATGCGCGCTGGATTGCCCAACGGGGCGCCGGTAACGAAATTCCCATTGACGAAGTCACCGAGGTCTATCATCAGGTCGGCCGGCCAAGCGTTCATCGCTTCGATGCATGCTTTCAATCGTTGCGGATAGGCGGTCATGATCTTCCCTTCGGCTGGTGAGTCAGTGTCGTTTGCATGTAGGTCAGTGAATATCCCAACCCGTAGCACCTGATCCGTGGCGTATGCGTGTCCCACAAGAACCGCCGTTGCGACGAGCACCACCGCCAGAACCATCAGTAAAAGTCTGTTTGCGTTCATCGTTATCCCTCCTCGTCGCTAAGTCTAGCTGTGTTCACGATCGCGCGCAATGCTTGCCCTCCTGACAATCTGCGGATAACCTGCACCGGGAGAAGGAGTGAGGTATGGATATATCCGATATTCAGAGGAAGGTACATAAAACGGCGGTCGAGCATGGCTGGTGGGAGAAGCCACGCCCGGTTGGGGAGGTGCTGATGCTCATGGTGACCGAGCTTGCCGAGGCGATGGAGGCGTACCGCGCAGGAAACCCCGAGAGTGATAAGATACCCGGTTATTCCAAGCTCGAGGAGGAACTCGCCGATGTGATCATTCGCCTGCTCGACTTCGCTGCAGGGTTCGATCTCGATATCGCGGGCGCGGTGGCGGCGAAGATGGCATACAACGAGACCCGGCCCTACCGGCATGGGGGCAAGCTCGCCTAGGCGGCCGCGGTGCGACCGCGGCGGAACGCCTCCAGGTTCAACGCCGCGATTTCGCTCGATTTGCCGACGAACAATGCGGTGATCGCCTGTTCCAGCGCACTCTCCGGCAGGCCGATGAATTTTGCCCCGGCACCGAGCAGAACCATATTTGCGCTCTGCAGCGAGCCGAGTTCCCGCGCGATCCCAACGGCGTCGAGCATCAGGTGCTGAGGAAGCGCTCGGATCGTTCCGAGGAGTTTGTCCTCGTCCGGGTAGTCCGCGATGTTCCTAACCGGGACGGAGTTCGTTACAACCGCGCCGTCCGGAGCAAGGTGCTCCAGATAGCGCAGGGCCTCCAGCGGTTCCATGGCCAGAATCAGGTTGGCCTTTCCCTTGGGGATCACTGGGGAATGAATCGTGCGGTCGGAGATGCGGACATGACTTTCCACCGCCCCGCCGCGTTGGGACATGCCGTGCACCTCCGATTGCTTGACGAACAGCTCCTGGTCCATTGCTGCTTGACTGATCACCGCAGCGAGGGTGAGAAGCCCCTGCCCTCCGACGCCAGCGAGGATGATTTCCCGCTTCATTTTGCTCTCCTTGCTCGTCGTGCCGCCGTACGCACGCATTCTCGCCGGGCGATCACGACCGATACCCCAGAATAGTCAATCTCTTCCTTTAACACCCGCACGTTTTCATCATGGTTGGTAGGAATTGGAGTAATCACCCGGATGTGCTCCGAATCGACTCCGATTCCGCGGCAGATCTCCTCCAGGCGGTTAGTCGCCTGCGACGGCTGTCCCCCGGTCATTCCCACTGTCAAATTATCGAGGATGACCACGGTGATCGGTGTGCTTTCGTGCACGCAATCGAGGAGTCCGGTCATCCCGGAGTGGGTGAACGTGGAATCACCTATTACTGCCACCGCCGGACGCAGTCCGGAATCCGCTGCCCCTTTGGCCATTCCGATCGACGCTCCCATCTCGATAGATGTGTCTAGTATCTCGTACGGAGGCAGCGCGCCCAAGGTATAACAGCCGATGTCGGAGAATACACGTCCCCTATCCGCAAGGGCAGCAGTTAGCGCCCGAAACGTATCGGCATGCGGGCACCCAGGGCACAGTGCCGGCGGACGTGGTACGACGAGCTCCGGCGTTGTAAATGCGGGTTTTATCTTGATTCCGAGAGCCGCGGCCACACTCTCTGGAGTGAGTTCCCCGGTGCGTGGGAGCGTCCCGTCCAGCCGGCCGTGCACCCGCGGATCGGACAGGAGGCCGCGCAACCGCGTCTCGATGAACGGATACCCATCTTCCACCACTAAGATGTCGTCGCATTCATCCAAAATCTCAGCGACGAGCTTACGCGGAAGAGGGTATTGGGAGACCTTCAGTAGAGGGTAACGAATCTCGTCCGGGAACAACTCACGCACATAGGAGTACCCGAGCCCGGCAGCGATGATCCCGAGCGACCGATCCGCGCCTTCGAACAGCCGGTTGAACGGGCTTGCCTCGCTCACGACGGTCAACTCGTTTTGCAGATTCATAAGGCGCTTGTACTGCTGCCGTGCATTCACCGGAAGGAGAACGTATTCCGATCCGTTTTTGGGAGGGCGTAGTTCGTTCTCCCTTCGCGATTGTCCCGGTAAAACAAGCGCCCGCGAATGGGCGATCCGGGTAACCAACCGCACCAGAACCGGGATGTTATAGCTCTCAGATAGGTCAAACCCGTAGCTGGCTGCATCGTACGCCTCCTGGGGGGCGGATGGCTCCAGACACGGTATGCCAGCGAAGTCGGCATAGAACCGTGAATCTTGCTCGTTCTGCGATGAATGCATCGACGGATCATCAGCTACGGCGACGAGCAATCCACCGTTTGCACCGGCGATCGCGGCGTTTACGAATGGGTCAGCAGCCACGTTCAGTCCCACGTGTTTCATACTCACCAGAGCGCGTTTGCCAGAGTAGCTCATCCCGAGCGCCGCTTCCAGGGCGGTCTTCTCGTTTGTTGACCAACGGGAATGGATCGATTTAGGTGCGACTTTCTGAATGTATTCCAAAATTTCGGTCGACGGAGTACCGGGATAGGCGTAAGCCCCAGAGATCCCGGCATCGAGTGCTCCCTGGGCCAATGCTTCGTCCCCAAGAAGAAACATGCGTTTCATCTTCTCTCCTCCTTGGTTCATTTTACAATAATAGTCGCCGGTTTGCGCGGTTACGAACGCATCATCCGGTGCTGGCGTATCGATTGCCAGCAATGGACGAGCGTTTCTTGCTCAATTGTTAGCCGGTTGGTATACTGCCAGAGGTATTCTTCAATCACGTAAGGGGGATAGAAACATGGGGCAAGCGAGGAACATCTGCCTGCTGGGGCATTCCGGCTCTGGCAAAACCACCCTCGCCACTTCGCTACTGAAGAAAGGCGGAATAAAGGATCCAATAACGTTTGATTCTTCCCAGGAAGAGAAGGAACGGGGCTATTCAATCGACCTTGGATTCGGGGCGTACACCTACAAGGGAACAACGGTTACGCTCCTCGATACTCCAGGAGGGGACGAGTTCATCGAAGAGATGGTAAAAGCGGTACCGGTCGCTGACCTTTCCCTGATAGTGATAAATGGAGAAAAGGGGGTAGAGGTCGTAACCGAGCGTGCGTGGGAACTCACCGGTGCAGCCAAACGACCGACCGCAGTGCTCATCAACCACCTGGATAAGGGGATCGATTTCGATAAGGTCCTTTCTTCACTGCGTGAGCACTTTGAGGAAGGGAAATTCCTCGTGTTGCAGATCCCGATCATTGACGGCGGGAAGTTCATAGGGGTGGTCGATGTCCTTGCTGGGAAAGCGATCTATTTCGCTGACAAAGGGAAAAAGGACATTCCGGACACCCTCTCCTCTGCGTTTGAGGAACACCGGGGATACTTGGTGGAAGAGATATCATCGATAGACGATGAGCTGATGATGAAGTTCCTCGAAGAAGAAGATATAAGCTCCGCCGAACTAGCTGCTGTACTGGGCAAGGGAGTTGTAGAAGGGGACCTTATTCCCGTATTTTGTGCTTCCGGAGGTGAGGAAAAGGGGATCGATTTATTGATGGACGCTTTCATCAACATGATCCCTGATGCAGACCTCGACACCACTGCCCCGCCGCGTGCGGTGGTGTTCGACCTGGCCACTGACCCTTACCTCGGCCGATTGACCTACGTGCGGGTATTGGAAGGAACTCTCAAGGAAGGGACACATGCTGTTGAACTCTCTTCGGGGAACAAAGTGGAGATCCGCGACATATATGGGTTTGAAGGAACGAAGCAGAAGCGCGTGTCCGAGGCGAAGGCCGGTGAAATCGTCGCCATCGGAAAACTGGACAACATTCCCCTTGGTACAACCCTAGCGGCAAATGGGGATGCGGAGCCGTTCCCGATGCCCGATTTTCCGAAACCGGTCTTCTCGCGAGCGATCATCCCTAAGAGTCAGTCGGACGTAGAGAAAATGAGCAGCGCCTTGAAGGAGCTCGCTGGGACCAAGGCGACGATCCGCGTTGAGCGTGATCCGGTAACCAAAGAGCTGATTCTGTGGGGGATGGGGGATGTACACCTGTCGGTGTTCATCGAACGGTTGAAGAACCGATACAACGTGTCTCTTGAGATTAAGCAGCCGGAGATCCCGTACAAAGAGACGATCCGCAAGAAGGCAACTGCCAAGTACCGCCACAAAAAACAGACCGGTGGACGCGGTCAGTTCGGAGAAGTGGTGTTGCGCATCGAACCGCTCCCGCGCGGTGAGGGGTTTAAATTCGTCGATGAGATCAAAGGCGCAGCGATTCCCGGCCAGTACATCCCCGGTGTGGAAAAGGGAGTCCTGGAAGCGATGGAGGAGGGAAACCTGGCGAAGTATCCGGTCACTGATGTCCTTGTAGCAGTCTTCGACGGGAGCTTTCACCCAGTCGACTCCTCCGAGCTCGCGTTCAAACTCGCGGCGCGGAACGCATTCCGCCTTGCCTATGATCAGGCAAACCCGTGTTTACTCGAACCGATAATGGCGCTCGAGGTACGGGTGCCGGATGATTTCACCGGGGATATCGTGAGCGATCTGAACGGTCGCCGTGGGAGGATCCTGGGAATGGAGCCGTCCGGGCGGACTACTACCATCAAGGCCGAAGTACCGCTCGCTGAGCTGCAAAGTTACGCGCTTGACCTCAAGTCCCTCACTCAAGCGCGGGGGATGTTTCAGATGGAATTTTTGAAGTATCAGACAGTTCCGGCCAACATCCAAGAGAAGATCGTGGCCCAGGCGAACAAGGAAGGCGAATGAACGTCGGTCACTACATGCATCCCGATCCGGTGACCGTCCTCCCCGAAGCTTCTTTGGAAGAAGCAAGAAAAGTGATGGAGGAGAACGGGTTCGGGATACTGCTCGTAGCAACCGCTGATCGGGATCTTGCCGGGTTCATCACTAAGGGTTCTCTTAAAGAGGTAACCAATTGGGAAAAACCAGTGGGGGAGGCGTGTTTCGAAACAAATTTCTCCGTCTCCCCCGCCGACACACTGGAGAAAGCAGCGTTGATTCTGCTAGCCAACCGGTTGGTTCTTCTGCCGGTGGTGGACAATGGTAAGTTAGTGGGAGTGATCACCCAAAGCGAGGTTCTGCGCGCACTGGCCAAGGCGCTCGGTATTGGGCTTAAAGGGACCAGGCTTACAGTGAAAGTCCGTCCGAATTCCTCTGATATTTACTCCGTCATCGGTGTGCTGCGCGACCACGGAGTGAAGCTTGTCAGCCTGGCGCAGGGAGAAGGGCGGAACGGTTATCAAGATATCATCCTACGCGTGCAGGGGATAACCGACAAGGAGGGATTGCGGCAGGACCTGGAAACCGTCCTTAAGGAGGAGTGATGGAGGAGATATCCGTTCCCACCCGCAAACGGACGGAGTTTGTCGATATTACAGATCTTGTTCAAGATGCAGTGGCGCGCAGTGGACAAGATGAGGGAATCTGCTTTATCTATTGTCCTCATACCACTGCCGGGTTGACAATAAATGAAAACGCTGACCCCTCAGTTGTTTATGATATCTTAACCGCCCTCGACACCATTGCTCCGCAGAACCGCGGTTGGACCCATGCCGAGGGAAACGCTCCGGCACATATAAAAGCCTCTTTGATGGGAAACACCTTGCAGGTAGCGTTTGAAGGGGGGCGACTCCGTCTCGGTACATGGCAGGGTATTTTTCTGTGTGAGTTTGACGGACCACGACGGCGGAGGATTTGGCTTCGCTTCTTGTCTTGACAGGGTTAATCGCGCAAGTTACAATGAGCGCCAATCGGAACATGCCAGCGTAGCTCAATTGGTAGAGCAACTGACTTGTAATCAGTAGGTTGCCAGTTCGAGTCTGGCCGCTGGCTCCGGTTGTCTTTTATTGGAGGGGTACCGAAGTGGCCAAACGGGGCGGACTGTAAATCCGTTGGCGGACGCCTTCGGGGGTTCGAATCCCTCCCCCTCCAATTGGCGGTCGTTTGGGCTTTCGGTTACACTATCCTTTACGAAGGTCGGAATGCCCGTGTAGCTCAGGCGGTAGAGCACCCCCTTGGTAAGGGGGAGGTCATCGGTTCGACTCCGATCGCGGGCTCATGCTTGCGGCGGGAGCGGCCATCAAGCGAAAAAAGATTAATGTCGCGCCAAGATCAACAGGAGGTTTGAGAAAGATGGCAAAAGAGCAGTTTGTGAGGACCAAGCCTCACCTGAATATTGGAACTATCGGACACATCGATCACGGAAAGACGACGCTTACCTCTGCGATAACCAAAGTGCTCGCAGCCCAGGGGAAGGCGAAGGCGCTCGATTTCTACGATATCGATAACGCGCCTGAGGAGAAAGAGCGTGGTATTACGATCAACGTGCGGCACGTTGAGTACGAGACGGAGAACCGTCACTACGCGCACATTGACTGTCCGGGGCACGCTGACTACATTAAGAACATGATTACCGGTGCCGCTCAGATGGATGGGGCGATCCTTGTTGTTGCGGCGACCGATGGACCGATGCCCCAGACGCGCGAACACGTACTCCTCGCCCGTCAGGTGAACGTACCGGCGATCGTTGTGTTCCTTAACAAGATCGACATGGTCGATGATCCTGAGCTGATCGACCTGGTGGAGATGGAAGTGCGCGAGCTCCTTAACGAATATGAGTTCCCGGGTGACGAGATTCCGGTAATCCGCGGTTCGGCGCTTAAGGCGATGGAAAGCGGTGATCCAAACGCGCCTGAATGCAAGCCGATCCTTGAGCTGATGGAAGCGGTGGACAACTACATCCCGCTTCCGGACCGTGAGGAGGACAAGCCGTTCCTGATGCCGATCGAGGATATCTTCTCCATCAAGGGGCGTGGTACGGTGGTAACCGGACGTGTTGAGCGCGGGAAGATCACTCCGGGGATGGAAGTAGAGATCGTCGGAATCCACGATGAGATAAAGAAAACGGTCGCTACCAGCCTGGAGATGTTCAATAAGACCCTCGACTACGCGATCGCCGGTGATAACGTGGGAATCCTCCTGCGCGGGATCGATAAAGACGAGGTGGAGCGCGGACAGGTCGTTGCTGCTCCCAAGTCGATCACCCCTCACACCAAATTCGAGGGCGAGGTGTACATCCTGAGCAAGGACGAAGGTGGGCGCCATACCCCGTTCTTTGACGGATACAAGCCGCAGTTCTTCTTCCGCACCACTGACGTTACCGGGACGGTTCACCTCCCCGAGGGGGTGGAGATGGTGATGCCGGGAGACAACGTTAAAATTATCGCCGAGCTGATCCACCACGTAGCGATGGATGAGGGACTTCGGTTCGCGATTCGCGAGGGTGGACGGACCGTTGGTGCCGGCGTTGTAACGAAGATTATTGAATGAGGATAGATCATGGCTAAGAAAGGGGAAGTCGTCATCCACGTCACGCTCGCGTGTAGCGAGTGTGGGCGGCGCAATTATCACACTAAACGCAACAAGCGGAATACCCCGGACAAATTGCAGCTAAACAAATACTGCCGCTGGTGCCAGCGACATACCCTGCATAAGGAGGTCTAGGAAGCTAGACCATAGGCCCGTAGCTCAACTGGCAGAGCGTCCGACTCCAAATCGGAAGGCTGGGGGTTCGAGTCCTCCCGGGCCTGTTAGAACTAGAACG
Organism: uncultured Thermotogae bacterium; assembly: GCA_964654805.1. Lineage (GTDB taxonomy): Bacteria > Bipolaricaulota > Bipolaricaulia > UBA7950 > UBA9294 > S016-54. The sequence continues at coordinate 10,598 of CAZZJU010000029.1, forward strand.
AAGGAGAGAGTGGATGGTTGAGAAGTTAAGAAACTACCTGAAAGGGGTCCGTAACGAGGTCAACCGGGTGAGCTGGCCAACTCGCCAGGAGATCATATCGTTCACCGTATTGGTCCTCATCCTTGTGGTTGTTCTTACGCTCTATATCTGGGGAGTGGATAGAGTGGTGGAAGCCCTCCTCAGAATACTGGTCCGCTGAGATAAGATCATGCGCATGAAGAGATGGTACGCCATTCAGACCTATGCTGGCTCGGAGTTGAAGGTCAAGGAAGACCTCAACGAGCGAGTGCGTAAGCTTGGTTGGGAAAAGGCGTTCGAACTCTTCAACGTGGATGGTGAAGAAACGTTCTTCCTCGTCCCGGTGGAGGAAGTGATAACCTCTCGCTCCCGCCGTGGTGGTGGAACCGAATACCGGATTCCGTACGAATACGATCTCGTGGCCAAGCCGAACGAACGGATTGCTCGTGGTGATGTAATCGCGCGCAAGCCTCCCAAACACATGGAAGAGGATGCCACAATCGTAAAATCGGAACCATTACAACGGGTAATTATTGAAATGACCAACCGGAATGAGGAAGTATATCTCATTCCAGCGGAGAAGAAGATTCGCCGTGATATTCGCGTAGGGGAGAAGATAAGAAACGGCGTTCCTCTTACTATTGACTCCGACGAAAAATACGTCGTGGCGAACAAGGGTAAAATCGTACTCCGGGACAAGGTACGGCGGGTAACGTTCGAGTATAAAAACGGGAAAACGAAGACGCGGATCATTCCGGAAAAGGTACTTGTCAAAGCACGGGAAGGGACAAAGCTCAAGAAGGGTGATCTTATCGAAAAGGAAGATCAAATAACAAGCCGTGCTACCGGACTCCTTAAAGTGAAGGAGTACAAGGATAAGCGCGTTGTCACGATCCAGAGGATCGAGAAGCGGCGCATCTTCCCGGGTTACGTGTTCGCTAGGATGGGGTTAGAAGAAGAGCAGATGATGGATTTGATCGACGGCATCCGCGGTGCAGTACGCTATGTCGGCTCTAGGTTCAAGCCGATGCCGATCGAAGGACCGGAAATGAAGCTGATAAAGCGTAAAGCTGGCTTACTCGAGGTTCCGGTCGCAGCGGGAGCGGGGAGTAGTGGTGAACCGAAGATCGAGGTAGATTTCAACGTCGGCGAGGTCGTGGAAATTGTGGAGGGTCCGTTTGCCGACTTCACCGGGGAGATAAAAGAGATTGACAAAGAAGCCGAGGAAGTTACCGTAATGGTGAAAATCTTCGGAAGAGAGACGCCGGTAAGGCTTGGGTTCGAAGGGATCGAAAAGCTGTAGTTTGGGGTAGGAGGTAGGATGGCTAAGAACGCGATTGCGAAAATAAATTTGCAGATTCCGGCAGGGCAAGCAACCCCGGCTCCTCCGGTCGGTCCTGCATTGGGTGAGCATAAGCTGAATATCATGGACTTCTGCAAGAAGTTCAATGAAGCAACTAAGAACGAGACCCCAGGGGTGATTATCCCGGTAGTGATCTCGGTATATATGGATCATACGTTCAGCTTTGTGCTCAAGCAGCCGCCGGCCGCGGAGTTGATTAAAATGGCCGCGGGGATAAAATCTGGTTCTCCGGAGCCGAACCGGGTGAAGGTCGCCAAGATCTCGATGGAGCAAGTGCGGCGAATAGCTGAACGCAAGCTCCCCGATTTGAATACCTATAAGCTCGAGTCGGCAATCGAGATCATAAAGGGAACGGCGAGGAACATGGGCGTTGAGGTGGTCGAGTCGTGAAACATGGTAAACGCTACAACGCAGCAGCTGCACTGATTGAACGACAACGTGCGTATGGTATTGATGAAGCTATAGAAAAGATGAAGGCCTCCGCGACAGCGGGATTCGACGAGACCGCGGAGATCGCGATCAATCTCGGAATCAAGCCGAGCCAGACGATCGTACGTGGCACGTGCAGCCTCCCGCACGGGACCGGGAAGAAGGTGCGTGTTCTCGCCTTTGCCAAGGGTGAAGCCCAGAAGCAAGCAGAGGAGGCAGGTGCCGATTACGTAGGGGGAGAGGATCTGGCGAAGAAGATCCAAGAGGGATGGCTCGATTTTGACAAAGTCGTTGCTACTCCAGATATGATGCCTGTTGTGGGAAGGCTCGGGAAGATCCTGGGGCCACGCGGCCTGATGCCGAGCCCGAAGACGGGCACGGTCACCAAGGACGTCGCTAAAGTGATCCAGGAGCTGAAGAAAGGGATGGTCGAATTCCGCACTGACCGTTACGGGGTAATTCACTCCATATTCGGCAAGGTGTCGTTCGACACATCCGCTCTGCGGGAGAACCTGATCGCTTTCATCCGCAGCGTACTCGAACGGCGTCCAGAGGAGGGAGTGAAAGGGCGCTATATAAAGAAAGTGGCGATTTCCTCAACAATGGGACCTGGAATCACCCTCGATCTCGGAGAGCTGCTACAGGCGGCGGAAGAGACAAGCTAGGAGCGAGAGATGCCGACGCAAGCGAAGATAGAGGAAGTAAACCGCTTGAAAGAGATGTTCGAACGGGCCAGCTCGTTGGTCCTAGCCGATTACCGCGGCTTGACAGCCAACGAGATGGTAGAATTACGGGCGCGGTTCACAAAGCAGGGGTTGGAATTCCGCGTTGTCAAGGATACCCTGGCGCGGATCGCGGCAGAGCAAGCGGGGCTTGAGGGATTGGCTGAGCTCTTCTCCGGCCCGATCGGGGTGGCAGTTGGTTACGACGATCCTGTGCTGGCGTTTAAGCTGGCCGAGGAGTGCCGTAAGACATATAGCCCGAACTACAACCTCAAGGGCGGAGTTTTTCAGGGAGAAGTAGTTCGTGAAGAGGAGATCGAGCGGTACTCCAAACTCCCATCGCGCGAAGAACTGCTGACGAAACTAGCGATGCTTTTGCAGAGCCCGATGCGTGCCCTGGCAGTTATGCTCAAGGCGAAGATCCGCGAACTTGCTGTTGTCCTCAACGAGGTTCGAATTAAACGCGAAGAACAAACGAAGGAGGAGTAAATAATGGGTAAAGAGGAGATCCTTCAGGAGATAGAGAACATGTCCGTGAAGGACCTGGCCGATTTGGTGGAAATGATCGAGGAGCGGTTCAACGTCTCTGCGGCGATGGCCGCTCCGGTGGCAGTTGCTGCCGCTCCAGGGGCCGCAGGCGGCGGAGAGGGCGGCGAGGCAACGCCGGAGACTTATAAAGTAGTGCTTACTAACCCCGGCCAGAAGAAGATCCAAGTGATCAAGGAGATCAAGGAGATCACCGGTAAGGGTCTTAAAGAATGTAAGGAGCTCGTCGATAACCTGCCCGCTGTGATCAAGGAAGGGGTAGGTCCGGAAGAGGCGGCAAGCCTCAAGGAGAAATTGGAGGCGGCGGGAGCTGAGGTCGAACTTAAGCAATAAAACTCGACGTTTCCAACGATTTTCGTTGCGCTCTGCCTTAGGGCCTCGTCGCCTTAGGGCAGTACGCTTTGTTTGGGGGAGATCATGAAGTATCGCGTGCGGCGGTCCTACGGGCGGATAAAGGAAGTTATACCTCCTCCGTACCTTCTGCAGGATGTACGGGATTCTTTTCGCCGGTTTATCGATGAGGGGATAAAGAGAGCGTTTGACGATATATCTCCGATTGAGGGACACGGCAAAGACGGACTGCGATTGGAATTTGTCGATCCCTACTTAGGTGAGCCACGTAACACAGAGCAGGAGTGTAAGGATAAGGACCTTACCTATTCCCGTCCGTTGCGGGTGACAGCTCGTCTGTTCCAGGAAGATAAGCTCATTCAGGAGACAGAACTTTACATCGGGGATTTCCCGATGATGACTAACCGTGGTACGTTCATCATCAACGGTTCGGACAATGCGTTGGTGAACGAGCTCACCCGGTCGCCGGGCGTGTATTTCGTGAACGAAGAGAAGAACCAGTACATGGGCCATATACTCCCTGAGTTGGGAGCATGGTTAGAAATCGTCTTGGATACGCGCCGTGGGATCATACGCGCAAACCTCGACCGCAAGGGTAAGGTCCTGGTGACGGTTCTTCTCAAAGCGCTCGGGTTCACTGAGGCATGGATCAGCCGTTACTACAGCTTTGAGATCTCTCCCGTTACCGTCAGAAAACTGGAACCTTACGTCGGCTATCGTGTTGCAGAAGAAGTGAAAAAGGGGGAGGAACTCCTCCTTGCTGCTGGAGAGATGCTCCAAAAGGAGCATCTCTCCGTGCTGGAAAAAGCGGGGATCGGATCGATCCGTTTTGTGAATAAATACATTCAGAAGACGCTCGATGAGGACCAAATAATGACTCAAGAGGATGCAGTGCGCACGGTTTACCACCGACTGCGCCCGTCCGATAGAGCGTCCCTCGCCCAGATGGGAGAATATTTTGAGAATCTTTACTTCCACCCGGCGAGTTACCATCTGTCCGAGGTCGGTAGGTTCAAAGTAAACCGCAAGCTCGGATTACAACTGAAGAAGCCGGTTCTCTATCCCGCTGACATTGTACGCACGATAAAGGTATTGCTCCAAGTTCCGGAGGATCCGTCATTGATCGACGAGAAGGACCATCTGGCGAACAAGCGGGTACGCCTTCCGGGGGAGCTTGCTGAAAATGCATTGCGCACTGGACTTGCCCGCATGGCGCGCATCGCGCGGGATAAGCTCTCCAAGTACGCCTTAGACGAGAAGGACACAATCCGCAGGCTGATCTCAACTCGCACTGTACAGGGTGCGATCAACCAGCTGTTCTACACTGGTCGGTTCTCCCAATTCCTCGAGCAGACGAATCCGCTCACCGAGCTCACGCATAAACGGCGGTTGAATGCACTCGGCGGTGGATTGACTAAGCGGCGCGCGAAGATCGAGGTGCGGGATGTGCATCCCTCCCACTACGCGCGTATCTGCCCGATCGAGACTCCTGAAGGACAGAATATTGGGCTGATCACTTCACTCGCGGTCTATGCCCGTGTAAATGAGTATGGTTTCTTGGTGGCTCCCTATCGAAGAGTGGTTAATGGTCGGGTTACCGATGAGATTGTATATCTGATGGCTGATGAAGAAGAGCGGTACAACATCACTCCGGCGACCACTCCGGTCGACGAGGACGGACGTATCCTTGGAGAGCGGGTAGAAGTGAGAACCGGTCGTGAGGAGGTTAAGCTCGAACTTCCAGAGCGAGTAGATTTTATTGGGGTATCGCCCAAAGCGCTCGTGGGAGTATCAGCCGCACTCATCCCATTCCTGGAACACGATGACTCGAACCGCGCCCTGATGGGAGCGAACATGCAGCGCCAAGCTGTCCCCCTCTTGCGTCCCGAGGCCCCGCTTGTCGGAACAGGGCTTGAACTGCAGGCAGCGATGGATTCGGGAATGCTGCTAGTGGCTGAGGAGGATGGTGAGGTCGTTGAGGTCGACGCTCGCCAGATCGTGGTCAAACACGGCCGCAAGAAGAAGATCTACCGCTTGGTGAATTTTGAGCGTTCCAACCAGGACACCATTCTTCATCACCGCCCGGTGGTTCATGTTGGGGATAAGGTGAAGAAAGGGGATTTGCTCGCCGATGGACCGTCGAGCGACATGGGAGAGCTCGCCCTCGGGCGGAACCTACTGGTGGCTATTCTTCCTTATGAAGGGTACAATTACGAAGACGCGATCGTAATTTCCGAGCGACTTGTGCGGGAGAACCTGCTCGACTCGATCCATATCGAGGAATTCGAAGTGAAGGCCGAGGAGACAAAACTCGGACCGGAGGAAATCACCGCTGACATCCCCAACATTTCCAAGGAGGACCTAAAAAACCTCGATGAAAACGGAATCGTTCGTGTGGGGACGGTCGTTCGCACCGGTGACATTCTGGTAGGAAAGATCACTCCACGCGGGGAATCTGAGCCGACTCCGGAGGAGAAAATATTCCGCTCCATCTTCGGGGAGCGGGCGCGCAACGTGAAGAACACATCGTTGCGCATGCCGCCGGTATCGGGTACGGCTAAAGTGATCAAAGTGAAGAAGTTCTCCCGCGAGAACGGGGATGAGCTCGACGCTGGGGTAAACGAACTGGTGAAGGTATTCGTCGCTCAGCGCAAAACGATCTCGATTGGGGACAAGCTGTCTGGACGCCACGGAAACAAGGGGGTAATTTCTACAATTCGGCCGGTGGAAGAAATGCCGTTCCTTCCCGATGGTACCCCGGTCGATGTCGTG
>CAZZJU010000030.1:0-16596 GCA_964654805.1 uncultured Thermotogae bacterium
CTCCTCCAATCGGAGTAGCAATAAGCGCGATTTCAATTGTATCGAGTACGTATTGCCCTCCAACTTTGAACACGTACAGATAATTTTGAAGGGTAAGCGTGTTGTCTATCCCCCAAATTTTGGTAAACGAGCCGTATAATACCACTCCGTACATCAACAGCACAGCTCCGCTCAGGAACATCATAGCGGCAAACACCGGGTATTTAACACGCGGCTCGGTAGATTTAAGTCCCACTCCCGATGGCTTACCAGTCACTGTCACGTACGACCGGCGAGCAACATAGTATTTCTGCACTACGAATATCATTAACGTAGGCATGAGCATGAAAATAGCTAAGGTCGCTCCCAGCGGCATGTTGTACATCCCGGTAACCGCGTTGTATGCAGCTACCGTCAGCACTTGAAATTTACCTTGTATCACAACTGGATTCCCGAAATCCTCCAATGAACGGATAAATACCAACAGCATCGCACTGGCAATTCCGGGGATAGAAAGGGGAAGAGTCACTGTGAGGAATGTGCGCAATTTCGATGCGCCCATATCCAATGCCGCTTCTTCAATTGACGGGTCAACTTTAGCGAGTACTCCCTCAAGGATCATAAATGCAATTGGGAAGTAAGCCAGAGTTTCCGTAAGAACCAATCCAGGCAAGCCATATATATCCCAATTCAGGTGTAGCGCTTCTGTAATTACTCCGTGGTGACCAAGGAGAAGTATCGCCGCTAATGCAATCAGGAATGGCGGGGATACGATAGGCATCGTAGCAATCAGCCTAAATATTCCCTTACCTGGAATATCGGTTCGTGTAATTCCATAGGCAAATATAAATGCAACGATGGTACCAAATAATGACACTAATGCCCCTACGATCATGCTATTGATCAACGGACGCCAATAGTATGCACGTTGAAAGAAGTTAATAAAATACTTTGGATTAAATTTACCTCCGGGCCATAGACTAAATTGGATTACTTTAACTAAAGGAAAAACGATAAATAGGGCTAATAGAACAAAAATAATTGTCACGATGCTGAGTAACACCGGATCATGAAGTAATCGCCGTATCTCAGAGCTCCATTCCCGCCGATAAGCAACAAACCTCATCATCGATCGCTCCCCTCAACGGACCATTAATAAAAACCGGTGGAGGAGCAATTCGCTCCTCCACCGGGCAAATCGTGAATTACTCGCCGGTTATCTTATGCCACTCATCGATAATCTGATCCTTGTGAGCACCGTACCACGCAGCGTCGACCGGCAACGCTTTCACGTCTGCCAGGGTAACAGCCCCTTTTGCTACCTTGGCCTCTGGGTTAAGCGGGACGCGGTAGAACGGCTGATACAGATTCTGAGCCTGTGCGGAAAGCGCCCAGTTGTAGAAGATCTTTGCTAACTCCGGTTCAGGACCACCCTTAATTAGAGCCATCCCACCGACTTCATAACTCGTTCCCTCTTTGGGGAACGTCATAACAACCGGGAATCCTTTAGCGATTCCTTTGGCCAGTATATCATGCGAGAACGCTATACCTACTCCAAACTCACCTTGGCCAACCAAGCTAATGCACGCTGTGCCTGACTCAGTGTAATCTCCCACCTGAGCGTGGAAAGCTTTCAAGTAAGCGATATCGTCCTTATCAAAACCCGGTTTTGGCGACCCAATCGCGGTCAACATCCCCATAAGGGTAGTATACGCTGTTCCAGAGGTAAACGGGTATGCTTTGGCGATTTCTCCTTTGAACTGAGGCTTCAGAAGATCTTGCCAGGAGGTAGGAGCAGGCACTCCCGCCTTCTTCAGGAAGTTCTTGTTCGAGACGAAACCGATGAACCCAATATAAATTCCAACCCAGCGACCCTCCGGATCCTTAAACTGTTTGGGCACATACTGCCAACCAAGAGAATCAGTATACGGAGTGAGCAGGCCTTCCGTGGCGGCAGCAATGAATGAAGTGGACGAACCACCATACCATATACTTGCCTGCGGATTAGACGCTTCGGCCTCAATACGAGCGAGCGCTTGACCAGCCGAGAGCCGCACCCATTTTACCTCAATGTTTGGATAAGCTTTCTCAAACGCTTGGATGTACACTTGGGCTTGGTTGGCATCAAACGAAGTGTACATATGCAGGACCTGCTTAGCCATACCGATAGTGAATACGGCTAATACCAACATCAACCCAATCGAAAGGGCTACCATGCTTTTTTTCATCTTTTACCTCCTTCTTCCTCGGTTAATTGTTAAATCCTCCTGCCGGACGGCTGAATATATCTTCGGCAATCACCCCCCTTGTTCGAATCTCCGCTTTAGCATTTGCTAGCGTTTGCAAAGGTCCATTATACTCGAAATTTCATTTAGGTGAAGGGCTAAGGATCTCCCCAAAGGAGACACGATAACTCACACGATCACGTACAGTTCTTAATTATAGCTTTTCCATCAATGAGTACACTTCTTTCAGGTCCCCTCGAAATGGACCCGGTTGTTCGAGCTTGAGTGTGGTAAGAGCAGCAGCGAACCGAGCGGCTTCCTCAGGGGAATCCCCCAATAATCTTCGTCCGAAATAGGAGGAAAAGCATGTATCACCACGCCCGGTACGCCCGATCAACGAGCGAGGTTGAAATGGCGCTTCTGCCAGTTCATCTCCGGTAAATACAAGTACTCCACCCTGATGGGTGAGAACGATCTCTTTTGCCCCCCAGGTATGCAGAATCTCAGCCGCTTTATACCGATCGCTCTCCCCGGTAAGCGCAGTTGCCTCCCGGTCATCAACTTTCAGGTAATGCACAAGCGGGATCACTTTTTCTGCCTGTGGCCAACCGTTACTTATGAGCTCACCGCCTACTTCCTTGCGCATGAATCCTTGTGGATCGAGAGCTATCGGTCCACGGGAGGCTATTTCCTCAATGAACCGGAGGTCCTCCTCGCCGGGAAGGATCGTACCGATATAGTAAAGCCGCGCTATCACCGGAGGAATATCGATAACCTGGAACGGCCCTGCAAAACCCAACAGATGACAGATCCTCTTATCTGAATTCGGGTCTGGATGAAAATTCTCAATTCCCGACGTCTGGGACGCGGCCACGGCATACACGGTAGCTCCAGCATTCTTAAGCTCATCCAGAATCCAGAAATCTTCTCTCTTCAAGCGGGTCATTATCGCTACTCGCAGTCCAAGACCAAGAAGAGTTATTCCGCCGTAGTATACCGCACCACCAGCGGTGATCTCGCTTTTCTCCCCGAAAATGTTGCGATCTTTCGCTATATGCCCAATTGCAAGCACATCAAATTGTTGTTCTTTCACCCCGCGCCTCCATTCTTCAAATAACCAGGCTTATCTTACAAAAGCGAGGTCCCCGTATTAGAATCGAAAATATGCAGTCTGTCCCGCGCCAGTTTCAACCCCACAGTTGCCCCTTCTTTCTCTACAAATGGTGCGGCAACCAGCGCTCGAATTTCATCATCTCCTAACCTAAAAGTGACTAGCTCCTCCCTTCCCAACGGTTCAACCACGTAGATCTCCGCTTTGAAATCGCCAGCATTTTCGGAAACGATGTGCACATCTTCAGGACGAATTCCCATAATAACTGAAGAAGCAAAGTTGCTCTGTTCAATCGAGCTTGCCACGGCTTCCGGAAGCTGAATCTTAAATTCCGCTCTTACAAGGAAAATTCCTTTTTCATCCCGTTCAATGTGCGCTTTAAGAAGGTTCATCGGAGGGGCACCGATAAACCCTGCCACGAACAGGGTGTCGGGATGATTATAAAGCCGGTCGGGCGTGCCATAAGCCTGCAACACACCGTGATTCATTACGGCAATACGACTAGCCATGGTCATCGCTTCTACTTGATCGTGTGTTACATAGATGGAAGTTACGCTCAAATCTTCTTGAAGACGCTTGATTTCCCCGCGCATGCGTAAGCGCAGTTTGGCATCCAGGTTTGAGAGAGGCTCATCAAAAAGCAGGATAGCGGGTTCTTTAACCAAAGCACGCGCAACAGCTACCCTCTGCTGTTGCCCTCCAGAAAGTTGTGCCGGTTTACGGTCCAGAAGCTCTCCAATGCCCATCATATCAGCCACTCGTTGAACTCTCTGTTTTTTCTCTTTTCCACGGACTTTCTTCAGTGTCAGCGGATAAGCAATGTTCTCAAAGACGGTCATATGGGGATAAAGTGCATAGCTTTGAAACACCATACCGATGTTGCGTTCCTTAGGCAGAAGGTGATTAACTACCCGCCCATCAAACAAAATACGGCCAGCGCTGGGCTTGTAGATACCAGCAATCATTAGGAGGGTGGTAGTTTTTCCACATCCTGAAGGGCCCAGAAAAGCGACAAATTCTTTATCCTTTATATCTAGGTTGAGGTTATCGACGGCTCTAACTTTGCCAAAGAATTTACATAGATTTTCAATGGTTATCTGCATTGGAGTTCCCCCTCCATCGGCATAAGAGAGTTACACGCCCCCTTTCTTCCCGCCACCATAGATGCTGAGCAAGGATTCCTGAGTGAACAGGAAGAAAAGCAACACCGGTATAAGCTGGAAAAGCCCGACAGCCGCTACGGCATTCCACTCGGTCATCACTGATTCGCTAATAAAATTCTGCAGGTACAGGGACAGTACGGACGATTGTCCCGTGCGGCCAATAGTGAACGTAACAGGGATTATGTAAGCATTCCACGCGGTTAGGAAGGAAAAGATGGACAAAGCTGCAATCCCCGGCTTTATGTTTGGCATCAGGATCTGCCACCATATTTTAATCCGTGACGCGCCGTCGATCATGGCAGAGCGCTCCATATCCCAAGAGATGTTGTCAAAAAATCCTTTCATCACCCAAATGCCAAACGGCAGTTGAAAAGCCACCATCACCAACGCTACCCCTCCCAGCGTATTGTATCCCAACCCTCCGATCAATGGGATTTCATGACCGATAATTGGAATTCTCTGAATCCAAAGCAGGACAAAATAAATAGGTATAAGGAGGGTTACGCTGGGGAAAGCGTGAAGAACCAGAGTTAGAGACAAAAACCCTTTTCGGCCGGCAAATTTCATTCGTGAGAGAGGATAAGCAGCCAATGATGCAACTGCAACTACGATGGCCGTCATGACAAGCGACATCACAAGAGTATTAAGAGTAACGGGCCAAATGGTGGAATATCCGCTTCCGAACGGCGATTCCCATAAGAACCGCCAGTTACTAATTGTCCATCCGATCGGCTTTAGCCCCTCAGTTTTGGAAGAAAATGAGGCGATCACCAACCACGCATATCCCAGAAAAAGGAATAATGTGGGGATAAGTAATACTATGTACGCCAGCCCGGCTTTCCACATCCGTTTCATAATAATACGCCTTTCACAGGGTCTCGATCTTTGGTTCTTGAAGCAGTTCGCTGAACTTGAAGACCCGCATATATACAACAGCCATAGCAATACCGATTATCACCAGCACTACCGACCATGCCGCTCCATAGCCCCATTGAGTATTGCCAAAGTATGTAGCGAAGGCTCGATGGTATGCCATCAGTGACCAAACTTCCGTTTGATAAAGCCCGGGACCGCCATCCGTGAGGAGCAATATCTGCTCGAACGATGTTAGAAGCGATAGCGTCTGATAAGTGGTGACAAACAGAAGAGGCCATTTAATCATGGGCAGCTCTACGTACCGTATAGTCTGCCAAGTGCTCCCTCCATCCACCTTGGATGCAATGATGTAGTCCTTTGGAATCGACTCAATCGCCGAACTTAAAAGAATCATGCCGAACGATGCCCCGATAAATCCATTCACCAAGATGACGAACACCCAAGGGTGAGTGGTAAGAAGGTACTCTCCCGAACCGATTCCCAACGGGCGTAAAAAATAGTCATTTATGATTCCCATTGGTGCTGGGCCTGCCATCGCTTTCCACATCATCACATACACCACTACAGGAGTGATGCGTGGTAGTAGCCAAGCGGCACGAAAGGCAAAGCCAGCACGCCGTTTTATGTGTGTGGTTATCAGTGCTACGACTAATCCCATCCCTACATTGAAAAGCAGCAGGGTCAACCCCGTGTACAGTATCGTGTTAAGCAGAATCTTAGGGAAAAAGTGGTTATTGAAGATTTTTACATAATTAGAAAGGCTCCAATTCTTGGGATTCCACCACTCGAGAATACCAAAGTTAGTCATATCCAGATTGGTAAAACTCAAAATGAAAACCATGATCAACGGCACCATGAAAAAGAGAAGAATAAGAACCAAGGACGGTGATAAAAAGAGATAAGGAGATATCCGGCCGCTTATTCTTTGCAGTGGTTTAAATTCTCGCATTCTGGATTTTAAAATGGATAGGGGGGAGTATCCCCCCTATCCGGAGTCTAAGTTCAGCGGATGATAACCTTATCACCCAACTCGTTGGTAAGCTCGCTTACTACAAAGTCTACCGCTTTCTCTGGGGTGAGATCACCCGAGACTACAGCCGCCAGAGCGTTATAGGTAATAGTTGAATAGGTCCCCCAGTACGGGTTATTGGGAAGGAAGGTCGTGTAGTCCAGCATATACAGGGTATCCCGCAGAAGGCGAGACTTCTTGTAGAAGATGTAGTTCGTCTGCCCTTTGAGGATACCTAAGTGTGTACTGCTTAAAGCGTGGCGTGTGTTGGGACCGTAATCGGTAACTTTAGCAATCAACGCCAAAGCCAGATCCGGATACTTGCATTGTGAACTGATCATGTACACCAACGGGTGGCTTAAAGTGACAGGCTTACCACCCTTATCAGCAGCGGGAATAAGCCCAAATCCGAAGGTCTTCCACTCGTAGTTCTCGCCGCCTTTATCCTTGAGGTACACTGTACCCCACTCAGCCCACTGCCATGTCCCGCCAAGCCAGAACAGGACTTTACCACTCGTAATTGAAGGATGCCATGCTTCTGACCAACCCAAACCCAAACACTTCATCGAACCGTATTTATGAGCAGCATCGTAGAAGAACTTGTAATACTTCAGCCCAGCGGCTTTGTCGAACACAAGCTTACCACTCGCCGGATCTATCGTTTGCCCTCCGAAGTCATAGTAGAACGCTGTGAAATCTCCTCCATTTTTCGGGCGTGTCCAGAAGCCGTTTCCATCCGGCACAATTCCTTTGTCCACCGCTTCCTTGGCAGTTGCCAGCATGTCATAAAGGGTAAATTCGCCGTTTTTAATGGCATCGGGAAGGCCAGCAATCTTCTCGTCCGACCACCCAAGTTTCTTCAATAAGGACTTGTTCCAATACAGAGGGCGCGCTTCTGTATCCTGCGGCACTGCCCATATCTTTCCCTTGTACGTGCAAGACCGCCACAGAGCATCGATAACGTTATTAAACTTGGGGAATTCCTTGAGCAAACTATCCAATGGAATAATGCGTCCTGCTGCTGCTTGAGTAGCGACATCCTCGTGTCCTGAAAGCCAAATGTCGGGTGATTTGCCGGCACCGTAACTCAGGACAAACTCCTTCTTATAGTCACCCCAGTCCATATGATCCTGGATGATTTTGACCTCTACCCGTCGGGGGTCACCCGCTGCCTCCAGGTCGGCATTGAGCTCCTTTGCTGCCAGGATGAAGTTGTTACCACGCCAGTTCTCCATCGGGGGAGTAGCGTTAGTGCGAACCGTTATTACTACAGTTTGAGTGTTATCTTGCGCGAAAGAAGTGAAAAACACTCCTCCCAATAACACACAACTGAACAGGATCAGAAAACCGATCTTTTTCATTGGCTCCCTCCTTGTATTTTGTTGACTTTACAGCATATTACAATGGGTGTACTTCCCTTAAATCTATTAATTGCTATTAGATCGATCACCTCCTTTTGTAATTTATAATAGAGGTGTTGCAACCGACAGGAATAGAAAAGTAAAACCTGCAACGGAGAATGGATTTACAAAATTGGAACACAAGAACACGCCCTTTGTCGCAGGACCAGCTACTTTCATAAACCCTCCTCGTAGCTTACGCAAACGATAGCGCAAAACGAGGAACTTGTCAAGAGGGGGGCGTGGAGGTAGTACAGCGTACCACAAGGTGGGGTTTCAATACCCGGTGAATGAATTTTCGATGTCGCCCTTCTATTGCAGCAATTAGCCAGTCAGTGGCAATCTTCCCCATCTCAAATGCTGGTTGAGCAACGGTTGTCAGTTGAATCCTGGGGAGGGAAGCATAACCAATATCATCATAACCTACTAACGAAAGATCATTGGGAACGGACAGTCCAAGGGCGTCTGCTGCTTCCAGCACGCCGAGAGCGGTCACGTCGTTTGCTGCGAAGATGGCAGTCGGTCGTACAGTAAGAGAGAGCATACGATGACCGGCCTCCCGCCCCGCGCGTTGAGTGAAGTCGGCATACCGAATCCATTCCTCCTGCGGAGTGATGCCGTGTTCTTCCAACACCATCCGATATGTTTCCATGCGGTCGTTGCTGGACTGTATCGTAGCCGGCCCTCCGATGAATCCGATCTTGGTATGCCCAAGGGATATCAGATGTTCCACGGCTTGACGCGCTCCATAGCGATCATCACCAGTCACATAAGGTGTGTCAATCCCATTCCACAGTTGGGAGACGAGGATAAACGGCGTCTTTGAGCTAGTAAGTTGTTTGGCCATTGGATCGTTGCGAACGGCGTTGGTGATAATCAACCCATCCACCCGTTTACGGCGCAAGAGGCGGATATAGTTTAATCCGCGCTCGATGCTCTCAGCAGTGTTGCATAAGATTACTCCGTATCCAAACGCATGTGCCACTTCGCTTACACCGCGGGCGATATCGGCAAAGAACGGGTTCGTAATGTCAGGCACCACTAACCCAATCGCTTCTGATGCCCCTTTTACCAGAGCGCGTGCTAATTCGTTCCGCTCGTAGCCAAGGCGTTTAGCAACGGTATGCACTCGTTCCTTTGTTGCTTGACTGATAAGCGGACTGTCACTTAATGCACGAGAGACAGTAGATGGTGAAACCCCAACTTCTCGCGCAATATCCTTAATTGTTACCATAACTATCCGCCTCGCCGGGAATATTGCCGGAGTTAACACTAAGTGATCTTAATGGGATAAAAAGGTTTTCACAAGCAAAGCGGAGTATTAGCTTATCATTCCTCCTCCGATTGTGCTTGAGTAATCAATTCGCGCAAATCCTCCAGGGCTTCCCTGAGCATAACCGGACCGTCTTCCACGAACCTCTCTTGAAGTTCAAGGATGTAGACCCCGGTATAGCCGGACATGGCTTTAAAAACTTCTTTATACGGGATAATCCCCCATCCTACTGGCAAGTGCAGATCCCCTATTCCCATCGGCATCGCTTCGATATACGGAGGAGCTGACTCAGGTTTACCCTTGCCGAAGTTATCGTTCACATGCGCGTGTCGGATGAATGGCTTCGCCATCTGAATCGGCCTAAGAAAATCATACCCCAGGGTGCAAGCGTTTATATACGAGTGGGCAAAATCGCTGCAGATTTTCACGGAGTCCTCATCCACAGCTTTTATTAACTTAACCAGATGCACAAGTCCGGAATGGATGTTCTCTACACATATTGTCACCCCTTCTTTGGCAGCCAGATGCCCAAGATCGGTCAATTCATCGATTTCTATTTCCCGCGCTTCTTCCTCAGTCACTCCTTGACCATTACTCCTTAACCTTCCTTGATGATAGACGAGTATTTTGGCACCAATCTCGGCTGCAAATCTGATACTTGCTGCAAATACCTTGCGCTGAATTTCAGGATACTCGAAATCTACCAAGTTAAGCCGATCTGGGGCATGGACAGTATATTCGAGATCAAATGAACGCAAGATATCCCGAACTTTCTTAGTTCGCCCCTGCCGGAGGTGCCCGTTCACTATCGCATCTACTCCATGAACAGGAATTTCCGCTACATCAGCTCCTGCCATTTGAATTGCCTCAAGATCCCGTTTCAGTAGCTTGAGATCTCCATCGATCCGCCCAGAATGGATGTTGAGCCCGAGCTTGTTTTTCATGTCATCCGCGCGCTGCCTCCCGCCGCTAAGGCTAAATTTTTATGGGCCGTAATATACAGTGTTTACATCAATAAGACAAGAGTGCATTGGCCGAAAAAATAGGGGCATTTGCTCCTGAACGAAGGTACATTTGTTTTTAAGAAAAACTAATAACATTTTAAGGATAAAGCCGGTTTATCTGACGCGGGAACGGAATCGTCTCCCGCACATGCGGAACGCCACAGATCCAAGCGATCGTACGCGCCATCCCAAGGCCGAATCCGGCGTGAGGGACTGATCCGTACCGGCGCAGGTCAAGGTACCACTCGTACGGCTCCTTGGGGAGGTTATACTCCGCGAGTTGACGTTCAAGCTCCTCCAAGGTGTCAACGCGTTGGCTTCCCCCGATCAGTTCGCCGTACCCCTCTGGAGCGATCATGTCGGCAGCAAGAACGACCGATGGATCGTCAGAAGCTCGTTTCATATAGAACGGTTTCATCTTCGCCGGGAAACGTTCAATGAACACCGGTCGACCAAAATGTTCTCCAAGTGCTGTCTCATGCGGGGCACCGAAATCATCACCGTACTCAATTTCCTCTCCCGCTTCTTTTAGAATTTTTATCGCCTCAGCATAGGTTATCCGCGGAAACGGGAGTTTAACTTCCTCCACCAGCTTGTCTACATCGCGTTTCAATTGTTCGAGCTCACGAGCGCGTTCATTAACTACTGTGTTCACTATGTAGTTTATCAGTGCTTCCTGCAGTTTAAGGTTATCAGCGTGATCGTAGAACGCCATTTCTGCCTCGGCCATCCAAAACTCGGTTAGATGTTTCCTCGTCTTCGATTTCTCCGCTCGGAACGCTGGACCAATCCAGTATACCTTTCCCAGAGCCATCGCAGTAGCCTCAAGATATAATTGCCCACTCTGGCTTAAGTAGGCCTGTTCGCCGAAGTAATCGACCGGAAATAAAGTGGTTGTCCCTTCGACAGATGTTCCAGTGAGAATCGGAGCTTCAGTTGCTACAAATCCACGCTCATAGAAGAATTTACGCACAGCCCGGAACACAGCGTCTCGTACCCGCAGTATCGGGACCTGCCGCCCGGTGCGGATCCAAAGATGTCGATGATCGAGAAGAAAATTTGGAGTATGCTCCTTCAGCTCAATTGGAAACGGGTCAGTCGGCTGTTGCACAACCTCGATCTTTTTGATCCCAAGCTCACAACCGCCTGGAGCGCGAGGCTCAGCACGCAGAGCACCAGAAACTATGAGAGAAGTTTCACGGGGAAGATGGTCAGCTAACTGGAACAGAGCCGGATCGTCAGCATAGGTAAGAACACCTTGGATCACTCCTGTCCCATCCCTAAACTCGAGGAATAAAATCTTCCCGCTCGACCGCTTATTGTACAGCCATCCTTTGATGAGAACCTCGTCACCGATGAATTGTAGTCCCTGATCAATCGTGATCGTGCGCATCGTTTCTCCTTTCGCCACAAAGAAAGGGTAGAAAATGGGGCTTATCTTTGCAAGATATTACGTACTGTGGGCTCAGTGCCGACTTTTCCCGTAGTCAGTTCAGGCAATGGGGCCTCCTTTATTACACGATGCTTCCAATTTCCGGTAAGGAAGAATCCAAGCGATACTATGGATGCTCCAAGGTTAGAGCCGAACATCGCCCACCACACTCCGTCCGCCTTCATTCCCCACGTAAACCCCAACAGGTAAACCAATGGAATGCGTAACCCCCACAACCGGAACAACGCGAAGAACATCGAGTAAACAGTGTGACCAGCCCCCTGGTACGTTCCAATCACCACTTGCAATATTCCCATAAATGGAAATGCAATCGCTACCACCGAAAACATTCGCGCTCCGAGCGCGATTACCTCAGGATCAGAAATGAACAGGTAAACGATGGACGCACGCATAATGTAAGTAATGACCCCGGCAAGGATCAGAAATCCAGTGGAGATCCCCATTCCGGTCCACGCAACCCGTGTCGCCCGGCCCGGTTCTTCCGCCCCCAAGTTCTGACCGACCATTGTCGCTGTCGCTTGCCCGAGCCCCATCGCTGGCATAAGAGCGATTGAAATCACTCTGTTTCCGATCCCGAACGCGCTAACCACTGCCGTCCCAAATCGAGCGAGGATCCCGGTCATGATGGAAAATCCAACCGCGGTACCTGATTGTCCAAGGGATGCCGGTGCTCCGATCACCACTATCTGACGCACTGTCTCCGCCCGCAGGCAAAGGTGATGGAGACGCAGGTGTAACCCCACTCGGCCAGAGAACAGAAGCCACAACCCTACAATAGCAATTCCTCCACGGGAAATAATGGTGGCGTATGCTGCTCCAGCGATCCCCCATTCCGGGAATGGTCCCCAACCGAAGATGAGGAGTGGATCGAGAAGTATGTTCAGCCCAACTGATATTCCCATCAGTTTCATCGGAGTGACTGTATCCCCAATCCCGTTCAGTAGCGCAGTGACGATGAACATCCCGAACATCGCCGGTATCCCAGCATAGATGATGCGCAGATACGCCGTTGCCGGACCGATCAAGTCCGGACCAGCTCCCATCAGAACCATCAGCGGCCGTGCGATGAGAACTCCGCCAGCAGCAAGGACGAGTGCGAGAATCGCAGTGAACGAGAAGACCTGACCGGCAGCGTGATTCGCCTCCTCATACCTCCTCGCCCCAGTGTACTGGGCGACAAGTGCTGTCCCAGCGATTGTCACTCCAGCCCCGAGGGAAATTACAAGAAAAACAAGGGGCCAAGCGATAGTGGGTGCAGCAACCGCAACCTTTCCCAACCGTCCGAGCCATAAAGTGTCGACAAGGTTGTATACCGTCTGGAATAAGTTGGAAAGCATCACTGGCCAGGCAAGCCGAAGCAGGGCTGGGGTGATGGGCCCGGAAGTCAGATCATTTCTTTTCCTCATAGGTAAATTGTACCCGAAGGATAACGCGTCTTCCCGGATGTTATCTCAATCACCCGCTTCGCTTGAGTCTTCCGGTCCGTTTGGCATAGCGTTCCACCTTACGGAAGATCATAAGGCCGACCGCGGTCACGCCGATTCCCACTCCGATCAAGGCGAACACAGTGGGAAGGAGTCTCCCGGTCGGCTCACCGCGCAATAAGCAACCTCGCATCCCTTCTATCACGTAGGTAGCAGGTGAAAGAGAAGCGATCGCCTGCAGCCAACTCGGAAGCGTGGCAATTGGGTAGTAGACCCCGGAGATCAGAAGGAGGACCGCCGCTGCCGCATTCGTCATCTGCGCCCCTCTCTCCGGATAGAGAAGGGGGAGAACCGCGGCCAGTATTCCTAATCCGACGAACGATACGCTCCCCGCAAGGAGGAGAAGGACTGCTCCCCCGATGTTCGCCCCGGAAAGATTAAGGCGGAAGAACGCGGCTACGATCATGAGGATTACCAACGTACGCAGGATTCCATACCCAATAGCAAACAGAGTCGTTCCTACCAGATGGGTGAGTCGGGAGACCGGGGCCATGAACGTGTATTCGATTGTTCCCTCCCATCGCTCCCATGCGATCATCTCTGAGATTGAGTAAAAGATCACGGAAAGATACGACCAGATCAGTGTTCCCACCAACAGGTAGGTAATGATGTACTGCGTATCCAGGGTCTCCCCACTAATTCGCTCCATTCCTGCGCCGATGTAAGTAACAGCAAGAGAGTTGACGAGGGAATAGATCAGCCAAACAAGCTCCCAACCCCAGTAGCGTTTTATCAGGTTGATATTGCGTTCTACAAACGCGTACGCCCCGCGCAGTTCGCGAATAAGCACGTTCATTCCATAGCCTCCTTCTCCTCGATGCGATGACCAGTTAGGGCGAGAAACACCTCCTCTAAAGAGGGGAGTTGATCCCCTCCGCTTCCTACTTTCGCTTTCAATCCTTGTGGAGTGTCGAGGGAGACGATTTTCCCTTCATCGATGATTGCGATCCGATCGCAAAGTCGGTCTGCTTCCTCCATATCGTGCGTAGTGAGCAGGATCGTCGCGTCATGCTCGCTACGGATCTCACGCACGAATGCCTGTACGTCGCGCTTGGAGTGCGGATCGAGCCCGGTTGTCGGTTCATCGAGGAGAAGAAGGATCGGTGAGGTCAAGAAACCACGAGCTACCGCTACCTTCTGTTGCATCCCACGGGAGAGTTGCTCCATCGGTTGTGTAAATGCATCCTCTTTAAGTCCAAGGCGTATAAGGATCTCGCGCATTCGGGACCGCGCCTCCCGCATCGGCAGCCCGTATAGGCGCGCCGCGTAACTCAGATTCTCCAGGGGAGAAAACTTCTTGAAGAATGCAGCATCGACCGATACGCGGTTTATCATGCGCTTGACAACCGCCTCTTCACGAATGATATCGTGCCCGAACACACGGATCGTGCCGCTGTCCGGAATGAGCAATGTAGATACGAGACGGATCAATGTGGACTTGCCTGACCCGTTTGGGCCAAGCACGCCAAATATCTCTCGTCGTTCGACCTCAAGGTTAACATCATCGAGAGCAATTATCTCCTCCCGCTTGGGTCTAGTAAATCGCTTATTAGTTCTTTCCTTTTTCTTCTTGAGGAAAACTTTGCGTACCCGTACAAGCTCAAGAGCAGAGTTAATCATCATAACTCCTTTTTAAGGGGAAACAAAGACAGGGTAGGACCTACTTGGTCGCCGGTGACAACATTATTGCTGATAGATCGAAGTTAAAGCAGTTTATCCATCATATCGGTCTTACCCCCAAAGAAAGCTCAACTAGTATAGAGTTCTGTTGTATGATTGTCAAATTACAACTTTTCGCTTGTAGAAGACATTACATTGTAACTAATAGCACATCTATAGGAATATTTATCAAAAGAATACAATGACGTATTTAACATAAAAGCGTCACATCTCGCTAAAACTGGTATGCACGTATTTCTAACTTCGTTAATAGCTTTCCTTAGCAAATTCCGCGTCCCCATAGCCAGCTAATGCTGATCTAATGGCCATAATCACACATACTACAAAACTCTCGTTTCGGCAAGTCGCGCTGTAATGCCCTTCTCCTCTTGACAAAGAGCGATTCGACAACTATAATGGAGGAAATCTTCCAGAAGAAAGGAGGTGACAGGGTGAACAAAGGAGAGTTCGTAGATAAACTGGCGGCTAAGACCGGCTTCACAAAGAAGGACGCTCGCAAGGCGTTGGATACAATGATTGAGCTTATTACCGACGCGCTGGCGTCAAACGAGGAGGTCCTTCTGACCGGATTCGGAAAGTTTGAGGCCAGGGCCCGGAAAGAATCTAAACGGATCAATCCTCAGACCCAGAAGCGAATTACTGTCCCGAAGAAAGTTGTACCGGCCTTTAAGCCAGGGAAGAACCTTAAAGACATTGTCGCCAAGAAGCTGAAGGCCGTCAAGGTCGGGTCTGAGCTTAAAGTAAAGAAAGGGTAGGGCGGCCCAGGTCTATATGCCTGCTCGCCGTTTTAGAAGCGGGCATTAGACCAAGGAAGGTATTTAACCTTCAAAAAAACGGCAGTTCACAACGCGTAAAGCAAGAAGGGGTGTGCTTGCTTTCGATTGTGGCTGTCGTTTTGTTTGTTCCCTCGATCGTGATATTCGCAGGGATTTACAAATTCGCGTATTATCTATACAAAATCCTTTCCGGAAAGGTAAAGAAAAATGTCCAAACATTTCTTATCTCTCTTCTCCCCCCGCGCCATAACTGTGATCGGTGCCAGTCCACGCCCAGGCTCAGTAGGAGGAGAGATCCTACGCAACATCATAAAATGCGGTTATCGTGGCCACGTCTATCCGGTTAATCCCAAACACAATGAGATAAACGGCCTTCGCTGTTATCGTACAGTGCGCGATTTACCCGCACCGGTCGACATGGCCATCGTCGCAGTGAAGCGTGAGCTCGTGCCGAGAGTTGTAAAGGATTGCGGCAAAGTAAAAATAAAAACTGCAATAGTAATAACGGCCGGGTTCAAGGAAAGCGATGAACAGGGGAAACAACTCGAGGATGAGCTGCGCGATATAGCAAAGCGCTATGAGATCAACTTGATCGGTCCAAATTGTATGGGCATCATAAATAGATCTCCGTCTGTTTCTCTGAATGCATCTTTCTCTCGCTTCTTCCCCAAGAGTGGCAACGTAGCTTTTATCTCCCAAAGCGGCTCCCTCGGAGAAACGTTCTTGGAATTCTTCAACCGGATGGAAATCGGTCTTTCACTGTTTATTAATCTGGGGAATCGAGCCGGATTGACGGAGAACGACATTCTCATGGCGCTGAGAGGCAACCCAGAAGTGCGTACGGTTTTCCTCTACCTGGAAAGCTTTGCCGATCCTCAAGTTCTTCGAAGCATTGTCGAAAACTTCGGACAAGACAAACGCTTTTTGGTACTTAAAGCCGGCCGTACCAAAGCAGGCGCGGTAGCTGCTGCCTCTCACACCGGAGCCCTTGCTTCTTCAGACTCGATCGTAGACGCGTTCCTGAAGCAGAGTAGAATCATTCGTGTCTCATCTATTAACGACGCATTCATTGCACTGCGAGCATTAAGCACCCACCGCTTTTCAACAGGCCGAAGGACGACGATTCTCACTAACGCTGGTGGGGCAGGAATTATCGCCGCCGA
>CAZZJU010000031.1:0-16287 GCA_964654805.1 uncultured Thermotogae bacterium
ACTTGCCGCGATCACCTCTCCCTCGGCGATTGCCAGGATGCGCAGCCCAGTGACGAGAAATTCGCGGGAGATGATGATCATCACTCCCCATGCGGCGAGCTCCCCGAGCTGCACGAATGAAATTAGTGCCCCGGCAACGAGGAGTTTATCTGCAATCGGGTCAGCAAACTTCCCGAACACCGTAGTCTGACTCAAGCTGCGTGCTAGGTACCCGTCGACCGCGTCTGAGATAGCAGCGAGCGAGAAGATCGTGATCGCGAGGATCGTTGTTATCTGCGTGCCATGGAGGACAAAATACATGAAAATTGGCACGCTTGCTATGCGGGCAAGTGTAATCTGATTGGGGATCGTAAGCATCATCGTGCGCTCCTCGCCTGCTACCGTAACCGGCCCGGTTCTATCTGTCAAGAGCGGCGTGCGCTATCTGAGCGAACGATTCTGGTTTGAGTGATGCTCCACCGACGAGGGCCCCGTCAATGTCAGGCTGGGAGAGAAGAGCAGCAGCGTTCCCCGGTTTTACGCTTCCGCCGTACAGGATGCGGATATCCTCGGCTGCGCTGGGATCGTAATTCTCTCCGATCCAGGAACGTATCATCCGGATGGTCCCCTGAGCTTCCTCCGGAGTGGCCGTCTCTCCAGTACCGATCGCCCATATCGGCTCATAGGCAATTACGACGCGGGAGAGCTCCTCTCGTCCCACTCCAGTGAGATCGGAGGACAGTTGCTGGGTGATCTTCTCCGCCACCTTACCGGCACGGTGTTCATCAAGCGTTTCGCCTACACACAGGATTGGTGATAATCCAGCGGCGACAGCCGCCTTGAGCTTACGGTTGACTACGACGTCATCCTCGTGAAACAAAGCACGGCGCTCTGAGTGACCAACGATGACATAAGAACACCCGCAGGCGAGCAGCATCCGCGGTGCGATCTCACCGGTGTACGCCCCCTCGTCCTTGTAGTACACGTCCTGAGCCCCCAGCTGGATTGAAGTCCTAGCGAGCAGCCTTCCCGCCCGTTCCAGGTTCGTAAACGGAGGGATGATGAGGAGTTCCACTCCGGGGATATCCGTATAATTTTGGGTAAATACGTTGATGAATTCCTCAGTTTCATCCGGCGTCTTGTACATCTTCCAATTTCCGGCGATCAAGATAGTTCGTGCCATGATTGTTCCTCCTTCGCCGGGATTATACGCACGTTTCTCTTATCTAGCGAGTCACCTTGAAAAATGCCATGTATTGGCTATTCTATATTGGACTATTCCATAATGGAGGATCGATGGCAACGGAATCTTTCCCGGTGGAAGGAGCGGTATTGGGAGCACTGTTGCTGCATGGAGAGGGGCACGGCTATGCGCTCAACGCCCGGATCTCTTCCGCCCTTGGACCGATTTGGAGAATTGCTCCAAGCAGATTGTATTCCGTCCTTTCTCGGTTGGAAGATGAAGGGTTGATTGCCGGTCGAATAATTCCTCAGGAGGGCCGGCCGCCGCGGCGCTTGTTCAGGATCACTCCATCTGGGGAAGAAGCTTTCTGGAACTGGGTTACTTCACCGGTGCGCCATCTGCGCGACGTGCGTGTAGAGTTCCTTGCCAAGTTGTACTTCCTCCATCGATTAGCTCCGGAGCGGATGGAAGGGTTGATCGCCGATGAGATAGACGTTCTCGAGAGGATCCGTTCCCGATTGGCCCGAAGGAAGGGACTCAAGGTGGAGGATGAGCTGATCGGACGGCTCACCCTCTCGTTCCGGTTGGGCCAGCTACAAGCAACACTCGCATGGCTGCGCGGGTGCACATGCGAACTCGAAAAGGAGGAACAATGAACAAAGTCCTATTGGCCTCAGTATTGGTGCTGCTGTTTGGGATCGTGGCGCTCGCAGGAACTATTACTGTGGTTGACCAGACCGGTCGCACGGTAAGGGTCACTCAACCGGTGACTCGAGTCGCGAGCATCTACGGGATTTCGACCTATTATGTCTACGCGCTCGGAGCACAGGACAAGCTTGTTATGGCGGGTTACATCGGAGTTAGGAGCGCTGATAAAGCCCCGCGCGCGCTAAGGGCGATCGATCCTGATCTGGCAAAGAAAATCTCATTTGGCTCTCCGAACGTGGAAGAGATCGCCTCTCTATCACCGGATTTAGTCCTTTCCAACCCGCTGAAGGATAAAGGAATCGCCCCGCTGCTCACCGAACTTGGCATTCCGACCATCGAGTACGTGCCGGAAAGCCTGGATAAGGTGAAAGAAGCGATGCTCCTTACCGGAAAAGTGCTCGGAGGAGACGCGGATACACGTGCTCAGGCTTTTGCCCGCGATTACGACCGAATCATCGCTGAGGTATCCAAGGCGATGAGCGGTAAGGCGCCGATTTCGGTCTACTTTTGCGGGACGAATAAGCTGCGCGTGGCGAGCGGAGACATGTACCAGACCGAGATGATCGAGCTTGCCGGCGGGAGGTCGGTGAGCAAGAACCTCAAGGGATATTGGAATAACGTCAACCTGGAGCAGGTCCTATCATGGAACCCGCAGGTGATCGTGATTGCGCCGTACGGGAAAGTAACCCCGAACGATATCTTGAACGATCCCGATTGGCAGAGTATTACAGCAGTGAAGAGCGGGCGGGTGTACAAGATGCCGCGGGTCATCGCCCCATGGGACGCCCCTGTGCCGGACTCGCTCGTCGGGATCCTGTGGCTCGCTGAGGTTCTCCATCCCGGTGCAGTGTCGCTCGATCTCGCCGCGGAGTTCAAGAATTTTTACTCTACCTACTATGGTTATAACCTATCGGAAGAAGAGGTAGCGCAATTGCTCCCGCCGCGATGAGCAGGAAGAAGGGCGAGGCGGTGTGGGGAGGGCTATTGGTTCTCCTGGGGACACTCGTGTTTGTCTCGCTTTTCATCGGGAGGTTTCGCATCGGGTTCTTCTCTGGGATCTCCTCACTCGTCTCCGGCACGGACCCACTCCTGCGGGCGGTAATCCTGCGGGTACGCCTTCCCCGTATCCTCGCTGCATTGTGCATCGGAGCAAACCTCGGAGTGAGCGGGGCAGTATTTCAGGGGATATTCCGCAATCCTCTCGTCGATTCACGTATCCTCGGGGTGAGCTCCGGCGCGGCATTCGGCGCGGCGCTCGCCTTGCTTCTGTCCCATGGCCCGGTTGGGGTGGAGATTTCCGCGTTCGGGTTCTCTCTGCTCGCGATGGGGCTCGTCATTTTCGTTGGAGAAAGGTTCGGGGCATCGATCCTCGTCCTTGTCGTAACCGGAGTGTTGGTGAGCGCGTTCTTCAATGCACTGTTGGGGTTGATCAAGTACGTCGCTGACCCACTGGATCAACTGCCCGCAATCACCTACTGGCTCCTCGGTGGGATTTCCGGAATTCGGTTCGGGGAACTGTGGCCGCTGTTTGTGATCACCGGGATTGGACTGGTCTTTTTCCTGTTGATCCGCTGGCGGTTGAACCTCCTTACCTTGGACGCGACGGAAGGGGCGGCGCTCGGAGTCGCGGTCAAGCGGTTCCGCCTCGTCGTGATCGGGATGGGAACGCTCCTCGTTGCCGCTTCGGTTTCGGTGAGCGGGATCATCGGCTGGATCGGTTTGATTGTCCCTCACGCCGCCCGCGCCTTTGTGGGACCGGATCACTCGCGCCTCATCCCGGCGGCGCTCATTCTCGGGGCGGTAACCCTGCTCACACTCGACGATATCTCCCGCACTGCGATCTCCTCGGAGATACCGCTCGGGATCCTTGCTGGATTGATCGGGGTTCCGGCATTCTTGTTCCTGTTCATGCGCGTCCTGCGGGCTCGGGGAGGAGGATGGCGATGAGCATTCGGGCGGAAGGGGTATCTTTCTCCTACCGTGGATCTGGGAGGGTGCTCGACGGGGTTGATCTCTCCGCCGCTGCTGGGGAGATCACCTTCATCCTCGGAGCGAACGGATCCGGGAAGACGACGCTCCTCTCCTGTTGCGTCGGGGTTCTGGCTCCGGAGTCGGGGAGGATCACGGTTGACGAACTTCCGCTGGCTACCCTGGGACCACGGGCGCGCGCCCGGAGGATCGGGTTTGTTCCCCAGATCCACAACCCGGTCTTCGCCTACACGGTGTGGGAGGTGGTCCTGATGGGGAGGGCACCGCATCTCCCTCTTCTCTCCCGACCGGGGAAGCACGATCGTGAGCTGACGGCGCAGGCCCTCAAGGCGGTCGGCCTGTGGGAGTTACGTGATCGTCCGTACACCGAGATCAGTGGGGGGGAAAGGCGGTTGACGCTCATCGCCCGCGGGCTCGCTCAAGGAGTGCGTTATCTGCTCATGGACGAGCCGGATGCCCATCTTGATCCGGCGTTTCAACACCGGACACTTACTGCACTCGAAGAGCTCGCACACACCGGGAATATTGGGATCCTGGTAAGTTCTCACCATCCAAACAACGCGTTTCTCTACGCCGATCGCGTGGTCATCCTCAGCGGAGGGAAATTGATATCCAACGGCACCCCAACCAAGGCGATAACTCCGACAGCACTGGAGACAGCGTACGGAATGCCGTTTGAGTTACTCGATTCCGGAGACGGTCGTCGCGCCGTCCTCCCCGTTACTCGGAGTAATAAAACCGCGTGATCTCGTCGACGTTCAGTAGCGTCCCATCAGAAGAGAAATACTCTCCGGCTACCACGATTGGGGCGGTCATCTTGATGTCCACCGCTCCCCACATTGAGTCTTTCTCGGAGACGAGATCCTTAAGCAAGTAATACTCTGATTCATGGGGATCGAGGAGGATATCAGTCGAGTACACTTTATTCCCCGCCGAGTCATAGACAAAGATCGTGCCTGCCACTGGAGAATTGTGGGGATTGACAACAGCGATACCGGTTGTTTGATCCGAGGTGTTGGCGTAGTTAAGGCCGTACCAGTAATAATTGGCTCCGTTGCCTCCAGTGACTGGATCGGTGACGTTTTCCGACGCTTGCCAGCCGTCGTTCACGAACGTTTCGATGCCAAATGTCAGGATCCCCGGAGTTTCGATGAGAGCCAACCCCCAGTTCGTTTTCTCCTGCCCGACGATGTCGGAGAGGACTTGATAGTCGGACTCAAACCCGTCGAGATCGCCGGAGACCGCGTCGATCAGGGTGCCATAAGCGTCGTAGACTTTGAGCGTGTAGTATGTTTCCTTTCCGCCTGAGTTCATAATCACAAGAGCGGTGTCCTGTGAGTCGGTAGAAGCGTAATAAACTGCGTATTCCGCACCGATGACGGAGACGGCCGTACCGATGAAAAGCAGCGCTACGATTACAAAAATGGCGAATTTGCCGTTCATTATTTCCCTCCTTGATATTTTTAGTGCGCGTATAGTTTACCCAACCGACGGCAGAAAGCCTAATTTTTGTCCGATTATCGACTGGCTCCAGTTGGGAGTCGGTCGCGCAAAACCTCAGCCAGGTACTTGCCGGTGTACGAACCCGGGGTCAGTGCTACATCCTCGGGAGTGCCGGTGGCGATCACCTGCCCACCGCCGTCACCGCCTTCTGGGCCAAGGTCGATGATCCAGTCCGCCGTCTTGATCACGTCCAGGTTGTGCTCGATTACCACCACCGTATTTCCGGAATCGACGAGACGATGCAGGACCTCGAGGAGCTTCTCCACATCGGCTGCGTGCAGTCCAGTGGTCGGCTCGTCCAGGATGTATAAGGTCTTTCCGGTCGGGCGTTTGGATAGCTCCTTGGCAAGCTTGATCCGCTGGGCCTCGCCGCCGGATAGCTCAGTCGCCGGTTGGCCGAGGGTGATGTACGACAGCCCCACATCGTACAGCGTCTGGAGCTTGCGCCGGATGCGCGGGATGTTAGAGAAGAATGTAAGCGCCTCCTCGACCGACATTGCGAGGACGTCGGCGATCGATCTCCCCTTATACTTGATCTGGAGCGTTTCGCGGTTGTACCGCGTCCCCTTGCACACCTCACACGGGACGTACACGTCCGGCAGGAAGTGCATCTCGATCTTTTCCACTCCCTGTCCTTGGCACGCTTCGCACCGCCCGCCCTTGACATTGAAACTGAACCGCCCTGCGGTGTAGCCGCGCAGGCGGGCATCTGGGGTGCGGGCGAACAGAGCGCGGATATCGTCGAATACCTTGGTGTAGGTCGCTGGATTGGATCGTGGAGTGCGTCCGATCGGGGATTGGTCGATCTCGATAACCTTGTCGATGTGCTCGATTCCGCGGATGTCCTCGTGCGGTCCGGGGCGGCGCACCGTCTGGTGCAGGCGATGCGCCGTTCCGCGGTAGAGCACGTCTTCGACGAGCGAGCTCTTCCCCGATCCGGATACGCCGGTGACGCAGATGAACCGTCCGAGCGGGAACTCGACGTTTATGTGCTTCAGGTTATGCGCCGCTGCTCCGATCACCCACAACGATTTTCCGTTCCCTTCCCGCCGTTTCGCCGGAATCGGGATTCGCCGCTTCCCGGATAGATACTGCCCGGTGATCGAGCGCTCACACGCTGCCACTTCCTCCGGCGGACCGGCGACAACCACCTCGCCCCCGTGCCTGCCCGCGCCCGGGCCGAGGTCGACGATGAAGTCCGATTCCCGCATCGTCTCCTCATCGTGCTCGACCACGATCACCGTGTTTCCCAGGTCGCGCAGCCCCTTCAACGTCGCCAGCAGCCGCCGGTTGTCCCGCTGGTGCAGGCCGATCGACGGCTCATCCAGCACGTACAACACCCCGGTGAGCTGGCTTCCGATCTGGGTGGCCAGCCGGATGCGTTGCGCCTCGCCCCCGGCGAGCGTGCCCGCTTCCCGGTCGAGAGTGAGATAATCGAGCCCGACCGCGACCATGAACCCGAGACGGGCCTTAATTTCCTTCAAGATCTGAGCGGCGATCATCTCCTCACGCGGGGAAAGTTCCAGGTTTTCGAAGAACGTGAGCGCACTTCTGATCGATAGGGTCGTTACCTCGTGGATGTTCAACCCATCGATGGTGACGGCGAGCGCTTCCGGTTTGAGCCGCGCCCCGTGGCAGACTGGGCAGGGCAGGGTGGCCACGTACTGCTCCAGCTCCTCGCGCCACTCCTGCGATGACGTCTCGCGGTACCAGCGCTCGAGCATCGGGATCACTCCGGGAAACACACGCCGCACCGTGCGTATGCGCCCGGAGGAGGATGTGTATTCAAACGAGATTGTCTTTCCGTTTGTTCCGTACAGAATTACGTCGAGCTTCTCCTTGGGCAGTTTGCCGAGAGGGGTGAACGGATCGATCTTGAGGAGCTTGGCCACGGCGTTCATCTGCCCCTCGAACCAGCGTGACTTGGAATCGGCGAACGGGATGATCCCACCGTTAAGTAGGCCCTTGCTCGGATCGACCACCAGCTCGGGATCGATGATCTTGCGATACCCCAGGCCGCCGCACTCCGGGCATGCGCCGTATGGGTTGTTGAACGAGAACATGCGCGGGGAGAGCTCCTCGTAGCTCACCCCGCAGTGGACGCACGCGTAGTGCTCGCTGTACATGTGTTCAGTGCCGTCCTCGGTGAGGATCACCACTACCCCACCGCCGTGCTTGAGTGCGGTCTCGATCGAATCGGCGATCCGCGCCCGCTTGCTCGGATCGACCACTACCCGGTCGACCACAATCTCGATCGTGTGCTTGCGCTGCTTGGCGAGCTCGATCTCCTCGTACAGGGTGCGCACCACCCCGTCGACCCGCACGCGGGTGAACCCCTCCTGTCCGATCTCCTCGAACGTCTTCTTGTATTCGCCTTTCCTTCCCCGTACCACCGGAGCGAGGATCTGCACCTTGGTCCCGGCCGGAAACTCCATCACTGCATCGATGATCTGCTGCGCCGACTGGCGGGTGATCGGGCGGCCGCATTTCGGGCAGTGGGGATGCCCAATCCGGGCGTACAGGAGCCGGAGGTAGTC
Source organism: uncultured Thermotogae bacterium (assembly GCA_964654805.1). GTDB lineage: Bacteria > Bipolaricaulota > Bipolaricaulia > UBA7950 > UBA9294 > S016-54. The sequence goes on from CAZZJU010000031.1 coordinate 7,900, forward strand.
GTAGATCTCGGTCACCGTACCCACGGTCGAGCGCGGGTTGTGCGACCGCGTCTTCTGATCGATCGAGATCGCGGGAGAGAGCCCTTCGATGAAATCGACGTCCGGTTTGTCCATCTGGCCGAGGAACTGGCGCGCGTAGGCGGATAGCGACTCGACGTAACGTCGCCGTCCCTCAGCGTAGATCGTGTCGAACGCGAGCGAGCTCTTACCCGACCCGGAGATCCCGGTGATCACGACCAGTTTGTCGCGCGGGATCTCAAGGTCGATGTTCTTCAGATTGTGCTCGCGTGCCCCCTTGATGCGCAGTACGTTCATAGCTTCCTCTTGAGTGCTTTTATCTCGTCGCGCAGCTTGGCTGCGAGCTCGAACTCGAGCCGGTCCGCAGCCCGATGCATCTCTCGGTCCAACCGCTTGATCGTCGCCAGGATCTCCTCGCGCGATAGTTGATCCGGTTCCGGCACGGCTGGTGTGTACTCCTCCTGCGGAGCGCGGATCACCGACAGAATGTCAGTGATGTCGCGCTCGATCGTCTTCGGGGTGATCCCGTGGGCCTTATTGTACGCGATCTGAATCGCGCGGCGGCGGTTCGTCTCGTCGACCGCGTGCTTGATCGAATCGGTCATCACGTCGGCGTACAGGATCACCTTCCCACGCACGTTTCGCGCCGCGCGGCCGATCGTCTGGATGAGGGACGTTCCCGAACGGAGGAACCCCTCTTTGTCCGCGTCCAGGATCCCGACGAGCGACACCTCAGGCAGGTCGAGTCCCTCGCGCAGCAGGTTGATCCCCACGAGCACGTCGAACTTCCCTAACCTCAGATCGCGCAGTATCTCCACCCGGTCGAGGGTATCGATCTCCGAGTGCAGATAGCGCGCTTTGATCCCGAGCTCAACCAGGTACTCGGTCAGATCCTCGGCCATGCGTTTGGTGAGGGTGGTGACAAGGACCCGCTCCCCGCGGGCCACGACCTTTCTGATCTCTCCGACCAGGTGGTCGACCTGACCGCGCACCGGATGGACCTCCACTTCGGGATCGACGAGCCCGGTCGGGCGGATGATCTGCTCCACAATTTTCTCCGAGTGACGCAGCTCGTACGGCCCGGGAGTAGCGGAGGTGAAGATCACCTGGTTCAGCCGGGCCTCGAACTCGGAGAACGTGAGCGGGCGGTTGTCCAGGGCCGATGGGAGGCGGAATCCGTACTCGATTAATGTCTCCTTGCGTGAGCGGTCGCCGTGGTACATCCCGCGGATCTGGGGGATCGTCTGATGCGACTCGTCGATCACCAGCAGGTAGTCGTCGGGAAAGTAGTCGAGCAGCACCGCCGGCGGCTCGCCCGGGGCGCGGCCGTCGAGGTGGCGGGAGTAGTTCTCGATCCCGGAGCAGTATCCCATCTCCTGCATCATCTCGATGTCGTAGCGGGTGCGCTGCTCCAGGCGCTGCGCCTCGAGGAGCTTCCCCTGCGCGCGCAGCTCCTTGAGCCGCTGCTCGAGCTCCTCCTCGATCGACTCGATCGCCCGGCGGGTGCGATCGGCTGGGGTGATGAAGTGCGATGCCGGGTAGATCCGGACGGAGTCAGTCTCGCGGATCGGATGTCCGGTGATCGGATCGAGAATCGTGATCCGGTCGATCTCATCCCCGAAGAACTCCACCCGCACGATCCGCTCCTCGTAGGCGGGGATGATCTCCAACGTGTCACCGCGGGCGCGGAACGTCCCGCGGTCGAACGCGATGTCGTTGCGCGTGTACTGGAGCGCGATCAGGTGGCGCATCACCTCGTCACGGTCCATCTCCGCCCCGCGGACAATCTCGATCGACATGTCACGGTAGGTGTCAGGGGATCCAAGGCCGTAGATGCACGATACCGAGGCGACGATGATCACGTCGCGCCGCTCGAACAGAGCACTGGTCGCGGCGTGGCGCAGACGGTCGATCTCGTCGTTGATCGACGCGTCCTTCTCGATGTAGGTGTCGGTTTGCGGGATGTACGCCTCCGGCTGGTAGTAATCGTAATAGGAGACGAAATAGTGCGCCGCGTTGTGGGGGAACAGCTCGCGGAACTCGTTCGCGAGCTGCGCGGTCAGGGTCTTGTTATGGGCAATGACCAGGGTCGGGCGCTGCACGTTCTGGATCACGTGGGCGATGGTGAACGTCTTTCCCGTCCCGGTCGCGCCCAACAGGGTCTGAAACTTGAGCCCGTCCAACACCCCCTCGGTCAGCTCCGCGATCGCTTTCGGCTGATCCCCCCGTGGTGTTAGTCTAGCCGATATTTGAAATCCCGCTTTTTCTCCGACTCTTGGCATGCTCATCCTAAGTTACATGGTAATCTCTCGGGGATAAAGGATCAATGAACGGCCGCGATGCTGAGGGACACGAATTCATAACAGTTTTCGAGCGATTACCGAGTTTGGAAAGTGACAATCGCGATTCGCGCAAGTATACTAGAATTTTAAACCGGCAGAAATGAAAACAGCAATGAACGGAGGAACTGACCGATGCCTAAATTCAACCCGCTTCTGTTAGTGAAACTCGTTTTATGGGTGGCCGCTGTCGCGTTCGCCACCTATCTGTTGCACAGAAGGAAAGTCTCCGCCCGGGTGCGGGTGCTCATGCTCGCGGTTGGGGTAGTTGTATTTGGAGTTATATATGGCTTTCTCGTACACGGCGGGCCGAATCCGAGCCCGGTCCTTTCCCTGCGCGGGATCCTTTTCTCGTTAGTGGCCAAGCACTCCGTTGCGCTCCCACTCCTTGGGATGCTACTTGCCTTGCTGATAGTGGGAATTGTGTCTAATAAAGCAATATGTGGCTGGGGATGCCAACTGGGACTGTTGCAGGATTTGTTGTTTCGCGTCCCGGTGCCTAAGTGGAAACCTCCGTTCTGGCTGAGCAATAGCGTGCGGATGCTCGCTTTTTTAGCGCTGATAGGAGGAATAGCATTGGCCACGTTCGATTGGATCACGCCAATCGATCCGTTCGTCCTGTTTTCGTTCAAGGTAGTAATACCTGCGTTGTTGTTCGCTGGTGTGATCCTGCTTGTCAGCTTGTTCATTTACCGGCCGTGGTGTCAGTTCCTTTGTCCATTTGGGTTGGTGAGCTGGGTGTTGGAACAGGTGAGCGTGCTCCGGCCACGGATCAACAGGGATGAGTGCTTGGGCTGCAAACTCTGCGTGAATGCCTGTCCTACCGGTGCGATGGCCGATTTCTACGATGATAAGAAGATCCACGCCGATTGTTTCTCCTGTGGTGCATGCATCGCTGCATGCCCACGTGAAAAGGCGCTCATGTGGCGTGGGCCGAGCGGGGTTCAATCGTCAGATAGGGTTAAAGAAGATAAGAAAGAAAAATAAAGTCACTTGTTACAAAATATATTCTTTCCGGAACATGCAGAAATGTCTCAGAGGCCACTTGTTTAAGGTATAATCGTCATGGAGGTGATTTTTTTAATGGCGTTGAGAAAAACAATGATGCTATTCACAGGATTCCTGTTTATGGGAGTTCTCCTGGTAGGGCTTATGTCGTGTCAAGGACTAGCGTTGAGCGGCAACGGCAACCGAAGCGGTGGGAACGTCACTCAGGTAGGTAAGGACGGTTCAACGTCAGTGGATCTAACTCAGCTTCAGACAGCACTGGATCAGTTCCCGATTGGGAAGCTGACAAGTACAGAGCAGGCGGGGATCCTCTACGTACGCGAGGAGGAAAAACTCGCGCATGATGTTTACATGGCGCTATACGATAAATGGAATCTGCCCATATTCCAAAATATCGCTTCATCGGAGGAAACCCATACTAGTGCGATGAAGCTTCTTATAGAGCGGTACGGGTTGACCGATCCCGCACTTCCGGAAGAGGGCAAGTTCACGAATAATGATCTACAGGATCTTTACAATCAGCTTGTGGCTCAAGGCGAGCAATCGCTAATCGACGCGCTTAAGGTGGGCGCGGCAATCGAAGAATTGGATTTGCTCGATATACAGAAGTACGTCGACGCTACCGATAAGGGGGATCTGAAACTTGTTTATGAGAGCTTGATGAAAGGATCGCGTAACCATCTACGCGCGTTTGTCTCCACTCTCAAAAACTACGGAGTGACCTATACCCCGCAGTATCTGTCCCAAGAGGAATACGACCAGATCATCAATAGCTCTATGGAGAAAGGGAACTCATCTGGGAGTTCCTGCTAACTCCCTAAGACGGATATTTCACGGGGCTTTCTAGTATGAAAGCCCCGTTTTTTTTTCTTAGAGGTTCCAGATTACTTCTTCACAATATTTCCACGAGTGTGACCTAACCTTCCGGTAAAACCAGATTATGATAGTAAATTTTTGAGGAGGTAAGATGTTGTGGAGAAAGGCTTTACTCATGGCTGGAACCATTTTGGTTCTTGGGATAGCGGGAGTGGCTTGCGAGATTACAATCAGTGCTGATGGCGATGCGGTCTACGGAAAGGAACTGGTCATCACCGTCGATGTGCAACAGATCCACAAAAATTGCGTTACGCCGATCGAGGATACCCAGATCGACCTGCACGGCCTTTCCGTAGTGGACTATACGTCTTGGCAAGAGGTTGAGCCCGGACTCAGACGCCTCGTACTTACAGTCATCCCTAACTGGATAGGGGAAGTGGGGATTGATATACGGCGCGATTGTGAGAAGTACGGTCCTATGGAAGAGCACCTCTATATGAACGCCACCTTGGGGTTGGAGACAGTGCGAGAGCTTATTCCAGACGCTGATCAGCTTGTTGAAGAGGGTACGGGTGTATACCATGCTCTAGCTGAGGATGGAACACTTTTAGCGAAGCTTTCGTTAGTTGAAGGCAGTACAGACGATTATGATTTTCAGCTACTCGTAGGGGTCACTCCGGATGAACGCATCGGGGGTGTGCTCTGCCTCACTTCCCTTGATACTCCTGCTGATGCGCTCGCTGCGTACCTCGGCCGGTTTTCCAACATCGCGATTTCGACCCTAGATGGGTTCGCACCCCAGCCGATGGAAGGTTACGAAGCCCTATCTCAGGCGATCCTTCATGCGATACGTGCGGCAGTAGCGACACCGTAAGGATCATGCGCAAAAGAGTGCTTCTGGCCGTGGGGGCCGTTTGGGTGATGTCCCGAATGGCCCTCGCCGGCCCACCGACGACTTCGTTCCAGCTCGAGACCGCAAAGCCCGCCCCGCCTCCGACTTTTGGGGAGCGCCTGGCCACCGCCTTCACTGACCCCCAGCTCCTTCTCTACCTCGGCTTTACGCTTCTCGCCGCGGTGATATTCCTGGCGGGCAGAGGGAAGATCCGCCGCTGGAGCAGGTGGGGGATGCTTCTTGCCTCCCTGGCCGTGCTCGGGTTCTACTTCGGGGGCTGTCCCTGCCCGGTTGGCTCGACGACCAAGCTGGGGCAGATATTCACGAGTCCCGTCACTTACCTCATCCCGTTTGTGCTGTTCTTAATCCCTACGCTGGCGGCCCTGTTCGTCGGACGGATCTTCTGCGGCTGGGTGTGCCCCCTGGGCGCGGTGCAGGAGGTACTGGGCTTGTGGAGCCGGAAGAAAAGCATCGTGCCCGAAGCGGTAGACCGCTCTCTGCGATACCTAAAGTACCTCATGCTGTTAGGGCTTGTCGCCTTGGCTGTCCTGGGAATTCGGTTTCACTGGGTCTTTTACGATCCATTCAAGGTGATCTTCACCGGAACCGGAACATGGATCGCAATAGGGTTGGCCGTCTTCTTCGGGGTTTCTTCGCTTGTGATCTACCGCCCATGGTGTCGATACGTATGTCCCCTTGGGGCTGTACTCGCCTTAGCCTCGATGGCTGGCTTGGCCATGAAAAAGGCCGATCAGAACAAGTGTGTAGGATGTGCCCTCTGTGTGAAGACTTGCCCCTTGGGCGCGATTAGAGTCAAGGATGGGAATGCACAGTTCACCGGCGAATGCATCCGCTGTGGTGACTGTTCTGCGATCTGTCCCAATGACGCGTTGTCGTAACCGGCGAGGGGCGCGTCCGTTATCGATCATCCCCTGGCCGTGATTAATCGGTATCCGGACGTTCATCATCCGAATTTATATCGTTGAACACTTGAAAAGAAGGCGCAGATTGTGGAGGATCGTTCATCAAACATTTCAAGGAGGCATTTGTTGAACAGGATAGGGATCATTATTGTGCTGGTGGTTTTGGCGTTTACTGTGGTGGCTTTTCCCCAGGAGGCCACTCAAACTCCTTCACAGACGGTGGTTGCTGTTGTGAACGGTGAGGTGATCACTAAGGATACGCTGAATGCTGCTTCGCAGTTAGGGCAAATCATGCAAACGTTATTCAGCAAGTACTACATGTTTGTACAACTATTATTCACTACTGATGAAGGGAAGAGTTTCCTTGATCGGTATCAGCGAGCCATCCTCGATCAACTGATCGACCATCGCCTTCTGATTCAACAGGCGAAGGCCCTTGAGATTCCAGTTGACGAAGAGAAGGTAGATCAGCATGTGACCGAGCAGCTCAATACGATTATGCAGCAGAACCAGCTTACTCTGGAACAGATCGACGATATCCTGAAGCGACAGGGTTCTTCATTGGATGAATATAAGAAAGACCTTGCCGATAACTACCGCGATCAGCTTCTCGTGCAGGGGCTACATGACAAGATTGTCTCAGGTGCAGCCGTTTCAGAAGACGAAATCACGGCTTACTACAATGATCATCAGGACGAGTATACGGACGATGATGGAAACGTGTCGCCACTTACTGAAGTGCATGACAAGATCAAGGATGCCTTGTTGAAACAGGCACAATCGAAACTGTGGAGCGACTGGTTCGGTAAGATGAAGGCGAAGGCGGATATCGAAATTAAGCTCTAAATACCGGGTTATGCCATGTGATTCGCTGACATGGGGCGGAGAGATAATCCTCCGCCCGTGTTTCTTTCGTGAATGGTCAGCAGTTCCTTTCCACTCTAGTCAATTGTCCTTCCGCTGTTGGTATCCGGCGGGGGATGATAGGAGCATGAAAAAGGATGATTTTTTCGAGCAATTGATTTCTCAAGCTTCTCTTGATGCGGTCGATTTTGCTTGCGACTTGGAACGGGTACTTGCCGAGGAGGTCAAATATCTGCGGCGGATTATAGCAGCATGCGGAGAGGAAGAAGCGATTGAAAAGGACGCATTGATCCGTGAGCTGCGTGCCCGGTTGGCCGATAAGGACGCTCAGATCGCTTACCTCCTCGAAGAGAACCGATTCCTGCGGAAAGCCGTTTCCCGCCTACAAGGAGCTTGAAATTCGTTCCTCTATCCTTTAGTTTCTTTTCACAATGGGAAAACCAGACATCAGGGAACATGTAGCTCAAGCACGGGAGGAGTTCAGCGCCCTCGAGGCAAAATTGAGCGATCCTCAAGTGATTTCCAGTCCAAACTACAAGGACCTTGCTCAACGTTACGCTCACCTACGCGAGGTGATAAAAGTAGGTGAGGAGTGGATCAATCTTGCTGACGCAATCGCTGAAGAAGAAGAGATGCTGGAGAGTGAAGATGATCTCCGCGATGAGCTAACTGAAGCGATTGCTGCCGACAGGGAGAAATTAGCGGCGCTTGAGCGTAAGTTTTACCTCCTTCTCATCCCGCCTGACCCGAATGACGCCAAGAATGCGATCGTCGAAATTCGCGCTGGAGCTGGAGGGGAAGAATCGAGCCTGTTTGCTGCTGACCTTTTCCGCATGTACGCTCGTTATGCTGAAGCAAATGGACTTAAGATATCACTGCTCGATTCCCACCCTACCCCACTCGGCGGGTTCAAGCAGGTTGTATTCGCTGTGGAAGGCAAGGGAGCATACGGGAAATTCCGCTATGAATCAGGAGTACACCGTGTACAACGAGTTCCAGAGACCGAGTCTTCCGGAAGGATCCATACCTCGACCGCCACGGTGGCAGTCCTGCCGGAAGCTGAGGAGGTAGAAGTGGAGATCGATCCCAAGGACTTGCGGATCGACGTATTCCGCTCCTCTGGCCCAGGTGGTCAGAGTGTAAACACAACCGACTCAGCGGTGCGAATCACCCATATTCCTACCGGGATTGTGGTGAGCTGCCAGGATGAAAAGTCACAGCACAAGAACAAGGCACAGGCGATGCGCGTTCTGCGTGCTCGACTCAAGGACTTGTACGAGCGGGAAAAAGAGAAAGAGCTGTCGGAGACCAGGAGGGCTCAGATCGGGTCGGGAGATCGCTCTGAGAAGATCCGCACTTACAATTTCCCTCAAAACAGGGTGACTGATCATCGGATTAACCTCACTTTGTACAAACTGGGGGAGATCCTGGAAGGGAACCTCGATCCCCTTACCGATGCCCTGCGCGAGGCAGCGGCGGAGAAGTCCTCACAGAGTGTTTAATAGGACATACGGGATGCTCCTAAGAG
>CAZZJU010000032.1:0-15385 GCA_964654805.1 uncultured Thermotogae bacterium
TATTAGCAGCTGTATCTATATTTACATTCATGGCGATGGGGAAATCTTTCTTATGGCCGCTCATTGTCACACGTAGTTTACACATGCGTACAGTGGAAATTGGAGTAGCTATGTTTTCATCTCAACATGTAACAGACTTTCCACTGCAAATGGCAGCGGCGACAGTAGTTGCTATTCCAATGATAATCGTGTTTTTCTTCGCGCAGAGATACTTTATTGAGGGGATTAATCTAACAGCAGGACAGCGATGAGAATACAAAACGAAGATATTAGCGTTGGTTTGCTGTGTTTAGACAATGAACCGGATTTTATACGAGAACAGTTACCCGATATAGAGGTTATTAGTCTTGAGCAAATTGCCGCTCAAAGATATGACGTCATTTGGGTACATTCACAATCAGAAGTAAGTCAACAGCAACAACATCGAATAGCAGCCCAATTGCAGCCGCATTTGGAACGAGGAGGAGGGCTGTTGTTATCACTGTGTGCCGCGCCAATAATAACTAAATTAGGCTACGAATCAGCACGATTTAGAAATGAAGTTGGCAAATGGCGGCGAAAAGAAGATTTCGGTTGGAAGTGGGATTTCCTTAGCGAAAAAGGATTTCAAGCGTTTTTGGCTCATCCCATATTTACTGGATTAGGCACATCGGTTATGACGTGGACGTCAGAGAGGGGAAAGTCATATATTCGAGCAGAGATAGTTAGCAAGTCATTTAAGGGAGATATTGTAGCTAAGCGTAAAAAGTTTATATTTATTGAAACAGGAACCAACGAAATAATCGAATATCATCCCCCACACGGGCGAATCATCGTAATCTTATCACTACTATTCTTCCATGATCGAGCAAATCCGTATCTCCCCCAGCTGACACGGTTAACTGAAAATACGTTGCTTTATTTAGCTGGCAGATTGAATGGTCCGAGACACTACTGGCCAAAGAAATATACTCATAGGCTCCAAATGGGGGAACCGCCAAGGGCTCCTATACGAATAATTGTGGGGAAAGTCGGTACTACTGATGACTCGTCGATGCAATTGGTCACTAGTGCTGATGGTCAGTGGTTCGATATTGCAGGACATCGGTCGTTCGCCATCGGTAAGTATGGAATGGGGATTAAAGAGGTTTGGACTTCTCCGATTAGGATTTTAACCGACGTTAAATTTACATTTTCACGTGATGGGAAAGAAGTTTGTTCAACTGGACAGCAGTACAGGGTTACTCCGACCGGGTTGGATATTACCCAGATAGGGAATAGTTTTATTAGTCGTCAGGTTATGATTTGCCCGCTGGATGAACCAGGTTTGTTAGTAGATGTTGATGTAGAATCAGATCATGATCTTCGGTTGAATATTAGTTTCAACACTGATTTCCGCCTGATGTGGCCATATCCCAAAGACATCCTCAATAAACTTATTTACTCTTGGGACAAAGCTATTGGAGCATTTACTTTTCGTACGGACAGCGATGAATTTGCTGCGGTGATTGGATGTGGACCGATGGCGGAGGGCACATTTGAGCGGCGGCGAAGGGAATTCCGCATCACTGTCCCAGTTAATGTGGGGAACAAGCACGCATTGTTTGTTGCTTACGGAGGAAGGATGCCTTTATCAGCTGCTCGTGATGGTTACGCACGGCTGATGCGAGAAGCGGAGCAAGAACATACGCGAGCGGCAAAGCACTATCGTGCCCTTAATGAAGATAAGTTCAATATACAATGTACTGACCACGAGTTTGATATAGCTTATTCTTGGGCTAAAGTGGGATTGGACAAGATGTTCGCTCGTACTCCTGGTGTAGGAAATGGATATTTCGCTGGCTACGGTCCGTCCCAGCCAACGGAATTTTCAGACGGACGACCAGGATACGCGTGGTATTTCGGTCGAGATTCAGAATGGATGTCGTTTGCTGCTCTTGGCTATGGTGACTTTGATAACGTACGAGACAATCTGGTAACTCTTCTTAACCATCAGGATGTCACGGGCAAGATTCTCCATGAGCTTACCACTTCGGGGGTAGCCCACTTCGATGCTGCAGATAGCACACCGCTACTTATTATCGTATTAGAAGAATATGTAAAGCGTAGTGGAGATATTAAGTTCCTAACCGCATTTTGGCCGCGAGTACGGAAGGCGATGGACTTTTTGTACTCTACCGACCGAGATAGAGACGGATTTATTGAGAATAGTGGAGTAGGTCATGGTTGGGTTGAGGGCGGTGAATTATCACCCTATCATCTTTCATTTTATCTAGCGAGTATATGGGTTAAGACATTAGCAAGTGCAGCCTGGCTTGCTAGAACAGTTGGTGATGAACGACTGGCTACGACATATAGTGCGGACTATGCACGGCTTAAACTTAGGTTGAATGAAGAATTTTGGGATTTGGCTACCGGCTTTTTTCATTTCGCCCGGCGTAAGGACGGTAGCTACATTCAAGAACGCACAGTAACGCCAGCGGTGGCCATGGACTTTGGGTTGATAACCCCGGACAAAGCAGAGAAGGTATTGCGTATACTCGCTAGCTCCGAGTTCAGTGCCGACTGGGGGGTGCGGTTCATCGGCCGTTCGAATCCAAAGTTTCGACCTGAAGGATATCACCAGGGTAGTGTATGGCCGTTGTTTACTGGTTGGGTAGCTCAAGCTGAGTTTAACTATCACCGGCCGGTCCAGGGATTTAGTCACCTCATAGCCAACTTACTTAATTATAAAGGATGGAATGAGGGGTATATTGAAGAGGTATTAAACGGAGAAGTATATCAGCCGAACGGTGTGTGTTCTCATCAAGGATGGTCGGAAAGCATGGCCATTTATCCGCTTATAAATGGTTTGTTTGGAATATCTGTTAATGCTGTTAGTAATAAGCTCGTAGTAGCGCCTCATCTTCCACCTCATTGGTCTGAAGTGGCGGTTAATGGAATACCGTTCGGAACTAGCGCGATGAACATGATGATCTCATCTCAGCCGGGCAAGTTGAGCTTCCAACTGGAGAATAAAGGACAAACTGCGATTACAGCGCAATTGATTCCTGCAATACCCGGACTAACCCAAGTGAAAGCAGTTAGATGTAATGGTCATCATGTGAAGCATAAAGTATTAGATTTTCTACAGGATCGGCACGTAGCAGTGCCGTTTATGCTGGGAGAAAAGGTAAAAGTGCTTATCGAGTACGATTTTGATCTGGCTGTAATACCGCCGAAAGTCGAGTTAGTTCCTGGTAGACGTTCCCGTGGAATCAGAGTAGTAAATGTGAATCGTAACCCGCAAGGAGAGATAGACATACTGATGGAGGGACCGGAGGGGACAGATGGTTACTTGGATGTTATCGCGAAACGTAAGCCTGATATTAAGGGGGGCGAGGCAGGTGCGGTTGATGAGAACCGATTCCGTATCCATTTTCGGTTTCCTCATTGTGAGAATGAATACTCAGCAGTGGTGTTGAAATGCAGTATCTAAGACGTAAGGAAGTGTTGGTACCACTTTTGCTTACTGTTGTAATAGCGTTTGTGTTCACAAACGGAGGAATCAGAGCTCTTTATTATAACGAACGAGGAGTAGCCTGCCTGCGGTCTGGGGAATTAGAGCGAGCAAAGCGATTATTAACAGCGGCAGTTGATGCTGACCCAGCATATCCGATTGCCTATTATAATTTAGGATTGGTATACCGACTTAATGGCGATTATAAAGCAGCGATAAATTTGTTCAGGCAAGCTCTTGACAACCACCCTGATTTTTACATGGCCCGGTTAGATTTAGCGCGTACGCTAGTCAAGATAGGTAAATTTGCTGAAGCTAAAGCTGAGCTACGTAAACTGGCAGCGATTCCGGCATTTAAGGGAGATATAAACGCCATTTTAGCGCAGATTAGGAAAGAGTAAAAGGCAGCTAGGGAGGAGGACAATTGTTTGTTGAAAACATGATTAGTCCATATGCAACATTGTGTACGCTACCGATGGGTTCAGTGCAATTAAGCAGTGGGTTTTGGGTGCCACGGCTTAGCATGCTGCAAGAGGTCACGTTACCCACACAGTACGAAATACTGGAAGAGACGGGGCGCATTGACAATTTCCGTCGTGCAGCTGGGAAGATCAACCAGGATTTCAAAGGACGTTATTACAACGATTCTGATGTGTATAAATGGCTGGAGGGAGCAATTCTGTCACTGGCGATTCAGAAAAGTCATCGCATTGAGTCTTTAGTGGACAAAGTTATAGATGAGATAATAGCAGCTCAAGGGTCGGATGGCTATCTGAACACCTACTTTACATTTGAGCGGAAGCGTGAACGATGGACTGATATTGCTAATAAGCACGAACTGTACTGTGCTGGGCACCTTATCCAAGCGGCAATTGCTCATCAGCGAGTAACTGGTAGTGATAGGTTTCTGCGAGTGGCTTTGAGATTTGCCGACCACATTTACAACATATTCGGCGATGAAAAGCGAGCGGCAGCCCCTGGCCATCCAGAGATTGAGATGGCGTTGACAGAGCTTTATCGACTTACTGGGGACCAACGTTATCTCAGACTAGCCCAGTGGTTTCTCGACAATCGGGGAAAGGGGCTAGTGGATGGAACGGTGTACCACATTGACCATCTACCGTTCCGCGAACTACCTGAGATAGTCGGACATGCAGTGATGAGTCTTTATCTGAACAGTGGAGCAACGGACGTCTATGGGGAGACCGGGGATGAGACATTACTAAATGCGCTTAAGCGGCTGTGGGACAACATGGTGAGTAAAAAGATGTACATCACCGGTGGTGTCGGTGCGCGACATGAGGGGGAATCGTTCGGTGATGATTATGAATTGCCTAACTGCCGTGCGTATGCAGAGACATGTGCTGCTATTGCTAACGTAATGTGGAACTGGCGGATGTTGCTCATCTCCGGCGAGGCGAAGTTTGTCGATGTGCTGGAAGTAGCACTGTACAACGGAGCGCTAGCAGGGATATCACTGTCAGGGCGGGAATATTTCTATGTAAATCCGCTTGCTGATCGCGGAGGACATCGTCGACAGGACTGGTTCGATTGTGCATGCTGCCCGACGAACATCGTGCGGTTGCTTGCAAGTGTGCCGCATTATCTTTATTCCCAGTCTTCCGCTGGGATATGGGTGCATACTTATGCGGGAAATACGGCGAAGTTTAACTTTAAGGGGATGAATATACGGATAGAGGAGAGAACCCGCTATCCATGGGATGGGGATATTGAACTTACTGTGTATCCGGAGGAAGAAACCATGTTCGCGTTATTCGTTCGGATACCTGGTTGGTGTGATGAACCCACAGTACGAGTCAACGGAAGGGTAGTAAGCGAAGATGTGGTGCCAGGTTCATACCTCTGTATAGAACGAAGCTGGCAAGCTGGTGATACTATACAGATTACACTGCCGATGCCGATTCAGAAGATTATTGCCCATCCATGGGTTAGGGAAAATGCTGGAAGAGTCGCATTAAAACGGGGGCCGATTGTTTACTGCCTTGAGCAGGATGATCACCCCGATTGTGATGTGTGGAATATTGCACTGCCACTGGACGCTGAGTTGCGGTCGGAATGGGATCCGGACCTTCTTGGTGGAGTGATGCTATTAAGAGGGATGGGGTTGGCGCTAGATCGCTCTAAGTGGGAAGGCAGGCTCTACAGCGCGGAGAGTATAGCTGAGTCAACGACTACGTCGGTAATGGTTACAGCAATTCCTTACTACAGTTGGGCTAACCGATCTTCTGGTCCGATGACAGTTTGGATAGAAACAGCGTAAGTTTAGGGGCTCCACGTGTATAAGAAGGCAGTTATAAAAGAAGATAACCGCTATCTTTACCTATACAGCACGCGTGAGATCAGCTATTCCCCGCTTCCCGAAGGGGAAGGAGCGCCTCCGGCCGCGCCCCATCTGCGTTGGCACCCGCTGCGGGAGGAATGGGTGATCTACGCTGCACACCGTCAGGAGCGTACGTTCCTTCCACCGAGGGACCACTGCCCGCTTTGCCCAAGCCGGCCGGGAGGGTTCCCGACAGAAATTCCGTTCACTGACTTTGAAATTGCTGTGTTCCAGAACCGGTTTCCTTCCCTTCATCCGGATGCTCCTGCTCCACCGCAGCTCGTCATTCCCACCGCACGCGGACAGGGGTTCTGCGAGGTGGTAGTCTACACCTCCGAGCATGAAGGGAGTATCGCGACGTTGCCTCAGTCACGGCGGGAGCTTCTCGTCCGAGTGTGGATCGACCGCTATACCGAACTGTACGGTCACGATTTCATCCGGTTTGTCATGCCGTTCGAGAACCGCGGCGAAGCGGTTGGGGTGACCCTGCATCATCCCCACGGTCAGATCTACGCCTACCCGTTTGTCCCTCCGATCATTGAAAAAGAGGTGCGTGCGTTTCGTAAACGCTCGGTGCTGTGCGAACTGATCCCGCAGCTTTCCGATTACAGTGTGATCCAGAGCGAGACGATGATTGCGTTTGTTCCCCCGTTTGCTCGGTTCCCATATGAAATTTGGATCGCTCCCCGCCGACACCTCCCTGGGCCGTGGGATTTCACCGACTTGGAAATCCGGGAATTCGCCCGGGTCCTGGGTGAGGTAGTCTCCCGCTATGACATTCTGTTCGACCGGCCGTTCCCGTATGTGATGACAATGCACGCTGCGCCGAATGGGGAAGAAGAAGCGTTTCATTTCCACGTCGAGTTCTATCCGCGCATGAGAACTGCTGGTAAACTTAAGTACCTTGCTGGGACCGAGCTTGGGGCCGGGGCATTTGCCGCTGACGTCCTTCCGGAAGAGATGGCACGGCGCCTGCGGGAGGTCACAATTTGAACCGCACGGCGTGCAAGCGGCTGCAGCAGTTCCTGATCGATCACGGGTTGGAACGCATTTTCCTTTATCGACCGGAGAATTTCGCCTGGCTCACTGGTGGCGGTGATAGCACGGTGGTAACTGGAGAAGGTGTGGGCTATCTCGAAGTGACTCCGGGTGCAGTACGTCTTCATACTTCGTGTGTTGAAGCGGTGCGCTTGGCGCGGGAGGAAAAAGCCGATTTTACTTCTATCACCTATCAGTGGTATTCTTCCCCACCGATCGATCACCCCAATGATCTTGAACACGATCTTACCGCGCTTCGCCTCGTTATGTCTCCGGATGAGCAAGATAGATTCCGTGTCCTCGGGCGCGAGGCGGCACGCGCGTTGGGAGATGCGATGCGAACGGCGGCACCTGGTTGGTCAGAAGCAGAGCTTGCCGGAGAGATCGCCCGTGCCATGTATCGAAATCGGATCCAGCCGATAGTCCTTCTCGTGGCTGGCGAGGAGCGCATCCGGGAATATCGCCATCCATTGCCCAAGCATAACCGGCTCGGTCGGCTTGCGATGGGAGTTGTGTGCGGACGACGGGACGGACTGGTGATCAACCTCACGCGGATGCGTGCATGGGATAGTACGGACATCCTGACACAGTATGAACTCTTACTCCAGGTGGAGAAGCGGGCTCTATCTGCGACTGTGCCCGGAGCGACAGTTGGAGATGTTATGGCAGTTATCGCGGATGGTTACCGAGAAATCGGCTATCCGGACGCATTTTTTGGCCATCATCAGGGCGGGATTGCTGGCTATCGTCCGCGGGAGATACTCGGCAAGCCCGGCGATGAAACCACGCTTGCGGAAGGGATGTGCGTGGCATGGAACCCTTCTCTGCCCGGAGTGAAGGTGGAAGATACTTTTCTCATCACCTCGACCGGGTTGGAAAACTTGACACTTGATCCCGACTGGCCGATGGTGGAGATCGACGGACAACTGCGGCCGGGTATACTTGTAGAATAACGATGTGCATCACTGATAGCGTACGATTGTTGGAAGAACAATTCGGCTCTGATAAAGCTGTGGTTGTTGCCCGTGCTCCCGGGCGGATCAACCTGATCGGAGAACACACCGATTATAACGGTGGTTATGTGTTGCCGTTCGCCATCGATCGGGTGACTGAAGTGGCGCTCCGGCCGCGAAACGACGGTGAAATCCACGTGTTCGCTGCACAGACCGGCACGACGTGCGCGCTCAATCTCCCGGTGGAGCGATTTCAGCCCACTGGCAACTGGGACGATTACCTGAAAGGGATCTTGTTCCTGTTTGCCCAGCGGGGAACGATCAAGCACGGATTCGACGGTGCAATTACCGGGAATGTGCCGTTGGGATCCGGGTTAAGCAGTTCAGCCGCGTTGGAAGTTGCGCTGGCCATTGCTATTTCCCGGCTGTACGGGATCACCATTTCCGGAATTGAGTTAGTGAAGCTGTGTCAGCAAGTGGAAAACGAGTTTGTTGGTACTCACTGTGGAATAATGGATCAATACGTTTCTTTCTTCGGACGTGCCGGAGCGGCAATACTGCTCAACACGCGTACTATGGAACATCGATACGTTCCGCTGCACCTTTCCGGAGTGAGCTTTCTCGCTGTCGATAGCCGGGTCAACCGATCGCTGGGGGCAAGCGGGTACAACACGCGGCGTGAAGAATGCGAGCAGGCGTTGGGTATTATTAGAAGAGGAGTCCCCGACCGGGAGGTCTCCTCATTGAGTGATCTTACCGAGGGGGACCTGGACCGAGTTTCTTCGTTGCTCTCTCCTTCCTTGTTTGCCCGTGTGCAGCACGTGGTCAGCGAGAACGCGCGCGTGCTCGCCGCGGTGGAAGCGCTGGAGCGGAACGATCACCGGGCATTGGGCAAGCTTTTGTTCGCATCACATGCCTCTTTGCGCGATTTATTCGAAGTGAGTACCCCTGAGCTTGACTTCCTTGTAGATTGGGGAAAGGAGCACGGAGCGCTCGGCGCCCGTCTCGTCGGTGGCGGATTCGGCGGGGTCGTACTGCATCTTGTTCCAACTGGAATCGAAGATAGCTACATTGACGGACTCGTGAAATCCTATCAAGAACGGTTTGACACAGATCTGGCAGTGTTCGATGTTCGTCCCGGTTCTGGTGCGGCAGAATTGAACCGGATTGGAGAGTGACTAATCGGCTTGTCGGAGGACGAAGCTTGCAGCAACGATCGTCAGAACCAGGAATCCCAGTACACCGGCAAGACCGATCGGCTCCTGCCACGGTGTGAGTCCCTTTACCATAACCGCTCGCAGTAGTCGGTTAGAATAGGTAAGGGGGATCAGGTAGGAGAGGGGACGCAATAACCTGGGGATTGCCTGCAGCGGCCACATCATCCCGGACAGCAGTACTGATGGAATAACGAGCAGTGGATAGAAAATTATCGCCTGTGATTCCGTCTGCGCCAGTGCTGACAGCAGGGTTCCTAATCCCACGCTTCCCACAGCGAAAGCGGTCACGCACGCGAGCGCCCAGAAGATTGAGCCGTTGATAACGATGCCGAATACTATCTTTCCTATCGTGAGTACGATAGCCGATTGCACAAGCGTAATTAATCCAAATGCGAGGATGTATCCAAGGATGAACTCCCCGCGTCGCACCGGCGATACCCATACTCGGGCAAACGTGCCCTCTACTTTCTCCTGTACCACGGATAGGAGGGTCAAGACAGTACAAATGATCATCACCACTAGTCCCATGATCGCCGGAGCGAAGCTGTCGATGAACCTCACCTTAACCCCGTAAAGGTCATGGGTCTTCACTTTCACCGGTCCCCCTTCGCCGATCTTCATCAATGCATCAGCGAGCCCTTTTTTCACTGCTGCGGATATCTGTGGGTCGGATTCATCGAGGTAGAGATCGATCCTCCCCTGCGCCGCAGTGGCCACCCCCATGGCGAAGTGTGCGTAATACAAGCTGGTGAACTTCTCCGGAAAGCGGACCACCGCCTGGTAATGTTTCCTAAGGATGAGAAATTCAGGATCGTGTTTACCGGGATTAAGTACGGTCACTTGGAACGTAGGATCGCTGCGTAGATTGTCGATTATCGAGCCGGTGAGATCTGTGTGATCGTTATCGATCACAGCGAGTTTTATGCCGCGAATTTCTCCGGAAAAAGAGAAACCGAACAGGATCATCGCCAGGGCGGGAACAACGAACATTAGTATAAGCACGCGTTTATCGTGTCCGATCTGACGCAGAACCCGGGAAGCGACCGCTCTTATTCTGAAAAGGCTTCGTGACAAGCGTGGGATGTTTTTCATGGCAGCTCTCCTTCAGCCGAGGGGGTGTGCTGCGTCATGTAGAGGAATACCTCCTCCATCGACGGGGTTTCTCTTCCGACGGCTACCTCTGCCTTTAGCTGTTCTGGTGTACCATCAGCAATTAGCTTTCCTCGCCTCATCATTCCTACTCGGTTGCAGCGTTCGGCTTCAGCCAAGTAATGAGTGGTGAGGAGAATGGTGCGCCTGGCGCGGTTAAGGGAATGGAAATAATTCCAGAACTCAATTCTTAGTGCAGGATCGAGGCCAATCGTCGGTTCGTCAAGCAGCAGTAATTCAGGATTGTGGAACAACGCGCAAGCGAGCGATAGCCGCTGGCGTTCCCCTCCGCTCAGACGATCGGCGCGCTGGTCCCGGAGCTCGCGCATGTGCATCAGTGTGAGTAGTTCATCGATACGGATTCTGATTTTGTGCTTGTTCAAACCATAGATTTGCCCAAAGAATGTAAGGTTTTCTGCAACGGTGAGGTCTCGGTATACGGCACGTTCTTGGGGCATGTAACCAATGCGGGCTTCTATCGCGTGAAATTCCGCGGGGACCGGATGACCAAGCACGGTGACACTTCCTGCACTCGGACGCAGTAAACCGCATATCATGCGGATCAACGTTGTCTTTCCTGCACCGCTCGGCCCGACCAAACCGTAAATTTCACCTTTTCTCACCCGTAGTTCAACTTGATCGACTGCCCGGCGGGGGCCGAACAGCCTGACAAGACCAGTGGCCGCGATCGCAAGATCAGTCATTACTCCCCTCCGGAGGAGTGAATAAGGCGGCTGATATCTCGGCGTTAACGGTCACTTTGTGGTACACGATTACATTCACCAGCTTCCCGTCGCTATTGTAGGTCTCAATGCGAAGCGGCAGCGTTACTCCATCGGCCACCTTGGTCGTGTTGAGGAAGCGTGCGTCCACTAAGAGGTTGCCGTCCCGGTCGTACAGGGTACGCCGCATCGGGACGAACGTCTTTGGATCAACCCATAAGTCAATCCTGCCGTAAACCGCAGCGTCGCTCGCCGGCAGGCCGCGGATGTAATAAGCATCACCCTCGTCCTCGAGCCGGGTGAACGCGTAGTCATCGAGCTCACTCCGCACTCCGCGCAGGACATTGCGGAACATCAACCACGGTTGCTCCGCCGGAGATATTTTGGAAAGATCTTTTTTGAACCACTTCTCCATTGCTGCTATGTACATCCACATCTTATTCCCAACGATGAGGGTCACGTTACCAGCAAGGTAGGAAGGCGCTAGGTACTCAAGTCGCATCTTGTCCGGTTGCTGGAGGGTTATATGCATTTCTTGCGTGAGCGATATTGTGCCGTCTTTGTAAGTTCGAATAGTTAGAGTTGCGGTTAGATTATTGAGCCCTTCTACGGCTTTGTCCATGTGGTCGATGATATCGGCCGCCGTGAGTGATTCGGTGGCGAGGCACGCGGATGCCACTGTCATAAGTATGAACACCAAGATTGCTGCAGCAGTTATCATTTTATTTTTCATATCAACCCCTTTCGGGCGATCGATTCGCGCCCCTTCTCAGTCAGGATTCCCTCGTAGAAGATAATCCCGATGGTGTGGACAAGCTCTCGAGAGGATATCCGCGACGATATCAACGTTTTTGGGTTAACAACAGCTCTTACTGTCCCCAGTACTAGAGTAAGCCATAAGTCAGGATTGAGATCTGCCCGCACAGTTCCTTCAGTTTGGGCTGTCATAATGAGCTCCTTAAGTTGTTCTAATCGCGCGCTGCGCATCTCTTCGATCCGGGCCCACAGTACGGGATCGAACTCCTCCACCTGGGTGAAAATCCGTTCCTGCAGCTGGGGAAGGAGTTCTGCCAAAAACGACAACAAGGCTCTGAGCTTTTCAAGTGCGTCGCCCGGTCCGGAGATGATCTCATCCCATCGGACCATATTCTCTTTGAGCAGAGAGAGTAGGATCGCCTCCATAAGTGCATCCTTACTCGGGAATACGGCGTAGAGCGTTTTCTTACTCACTCGCGCCCGCTTGGCAACGGCGTCGGTGGTAACCCCCTTGTACCCGCACTCGAGGAGGAGATTCTTCCCCACTGCTAAGATTCGGTCTCGTATCTGCAAATTAATTCCTTCCTTGATTGTCCTATTAGTACTATTATTGTACTTTTAGTATCTTAACGGAACAAAACACTCTGGTTCAAGCAGAGCATCTCGAGGTGCTATGTCTGAACCGGCAATCGTTAGTTAGATGGGATGGCAATCTTGCGCGAAAACAAAAAAATCGTTAGCCTAAATTCGGCTGGTATAGACGTGTTTAAGGAGGCGGAGGTATGAAAGTACGGATTGTTAGCATTATTATTCCATTGCTTCTCCTTGCCGGTTGTGGCATCCCATTCAATCGACCGGCGGTTAGCCCGGACGGGACGATCGCCTTCTTCCTCGACAGATCTGGAACATACGATTTCTTACCCGAGGGAGGCACTCTCACTCTTATTAAGGGAGGTGAAGTGCTACAGATCCCAGGGGCGGAAGCTGTCGGTGACTGCGGTGGGGTCTCATGGGCGCCTGACGGCAAGGAGCTGGTGTTTGTAGATACAGATCTGGGAGATTGGCAGCTCCCCATCGCGTGGAGAATCAAAGTGACCAGAGTACAAACCGATTCAGTAGCAGCAACGCTCATAAGTTCTGGTTCCCCACTTATTGGGCCAACCTTTACCCCGGAAGGAAATATTACCTACATCGAGATGGATGACAACGGATACGGCCATCTTTTCATTTACGACCGTGTCGAGGGAGTAACTTACCCCCTGCTTGACAACGTCCTGAGCTATCGCCCAGCGAAATCCGGCTCCTACCTATGGGTGATAAAGGAAAGCGAAGAGGGGTCGTTGAGGATGGGACATCTTATACGGTATGAGCCAGAAACCAGTAACGAAGAGGAAATAGCCAGCTTCTACCTGGGTGGGAGAATGGACGAAACACTGCTCCTATTTCCAGCTCCGTTTCTCTGGGACATCGATCCTTCCGGAAAATACATCGCCCTTTCCTTGTTCGATCAGGCGGTGATAACTCCGGAAGTGGATACTCAGGATACCTCTCTTTATCTGATCGACGTCAAGGACGATTCTGCTACTCGGATCTCCACGCGTGGTATAGCACCTGCGTTTTCCCCGGATGGGAAACATCTCGCATACATCGGTTCGGAAGACGGAAAGAGCCAAACTACCTTTATTTATGATTGTTTCACACAGGAGCAGAAAAAGGTTCCCGTCACCGATTCGACCGTTGGCCTCTTTTGGATCGGTACTGGACAGCTTGGGCTGATCATGGAAGAACAAACTGGGTCATCGCTCGAGGCAGCACCGTCGGACACACACAATGAGGAAGGTGATAATTACTATCTTCTCAAATTCGACTTGAAGGCCGGGGAGGTAACGCCGCTTCTAGGGGAGTGAGTTCAAAGTCTCAGGATCTTGGCCGCGTTTTTGTACGCGATCTGCTCGATCTCCGCATCAGTGAAATTCATCCGATCGAGAAGCTCAAAATAGCGTTCATAGGGGAAAATCGGGTAGTCGGTCCCGAAGAGAACCCGGTCCAGCCCCACCCTACGCAACAGCCGCTCGGCGAACTCCACGCCGTAGAGATCGCAGATATCGAGAAGCGTCCCGGAAAGATCGACATATCCCCCACTGACGATCGTCTCCAGGAACCTTACTCCACCCATGTGGGCAACGATGAACGGCGGCCGCTCGTCCGGATCGAGACCGACAGCCCAGATCAGCCGAAAGATCCGTTCCGGAGCGGAGAGGTCGAACATGGGATCGGAAGCCGAGGGGTAGGAGTGAATCACAATGGGAATCCCAAGCTCGACCGCCTTTTTTACCACCGGAAAGAACCGGGGATCGTCAGCTGCGATCTTGAGATTCGAGGGATGAATTTTAAGGCCCTGCAGGCCGAGTTTCTTAATCGCCCGCTCGAGCTCCGCTGCCACTCGCCAGGAACCGCTATAGATATCTCCTAAAGCGCAGTCGGCAAAGGCGATGAGCCGCCCATCCGATTCTCGCATCAGCGCGGCCTGACGCTCGTTGTTCGCTTTCAACCAATCCCTGCGTTCATTGCCGGTGAGTGGAAAATACTCCGGATAGTTGATGGGAAGCACCACCGCCCGCTCCACATTATTCGCGTCCATCGCTTCGAGCATCATCTCCGTGGTGTTGAGCACGAGGTCCGTATCCTCCCACTCGTGGAGAACCACATGGGCGTGAAAATCGATCTTCGGCACCTCATGCCACCGTGATTTAGCCATCATAGCCTCCTTGCCATCCGCTTCCACTCTTCGATGTAGCCGAGTTCGCGATATAGCCTGATAGCGTTCTCGTTACCCGCCGCCACAGTTAGCCCGATGCAGCGCAGGCCCTTCTCCCGCGCGTACTCATGCGCCTTTTCCATGAGCTTTGTCCCGATCCCCTGACCTCGGCGTTCGGGTCTGACCGCGATATCGAGGATGTAGGCCTGCTGCTCGCCGGTAAAGTCATCTACGGCGTTCAGCATGACCAAAACGTAACCGACAGGCTCAGGTGGAGTGCTTGCCTCGTCGATGGCGACGAACGCCGCTGTGTCCCAATCAGCCGGAAAGCTCGCCAGCCCTTGATCGGCCAATTGGGCGTAACGACCGCGCTGTCTCTCCGCCGCCACGCTCGGATCGCGGATCGGCGAGATACTCTCGCGATACAACATCGCATTCAAAGCGATCTCGCGGATGCTGGAAAAGTCCTCTTTCCCCGCCTCCCTGATCGTAATATTCGACTGAGCCATCTTCGATGCCTCCGATGCTCCAGATCTATTCTATGAACGGGGTCCATTCTGAATCAAACGGGCCAGCTTGCTTTTTCCCCCGGCAAGTCGTTCGAGATCGGCCTGTGGGAGAGCAAGCTCGTCGATGACCTGGGCAGAGCGATCCGGCACCTCGCGTTCATCAAGGAGTCGGTGAGCGATTCCCGCTCGGACATCGAGGCAAAAAAGGAGGAATGGGCCCTGGTGAAGCCTGGATCGGGAAGTACAAGAAGGCGGCGGACGTCTGGCTCTCTCCGCACTTCGGAAACAAACTGACCGACGATGACTACTCGCAGGTGATCGAGGCCGCGGCGGGAAATGCGGTCGACAAGGTGAGAGAAAAGCCGTTCTTCGTGCGCGCGCAGGAAATCGCCGCGCGGGTGCACTTCTTCCACTGGGAGCTCGAGTTTCCCGAGGTGTTTGGGCGGGACAACCCGGGCTTTGAC
>CAZZJU010000033.1:0-15297 GCA_964654805.1 uncultured Thermotogae bacterium
AAAGATGCACACCAAGGCGAGCAGTGTAAGCAGACTATACATGAGTATCTGAACTGGTTTAGTTTGCCTTTTCCTCATTTATTCCCCTCGGGATTCAATGATTTCTTAGCGAACAGGAAGTAGTTCGCTATGGAGAGAATTCCAATGAATATGGCGAGGAGCCACGACATCGCTGCTGCCACCCCCATCTGCGTCCATTCGAACGCAGTCCGATAGAGATAGATAGCCACTGTCATCCCCGCGCGGCCGATTCCACCGGTGCCGTTGGTCAGCACGTACGGTTCGTCGAATAGTTGCATGTTGCCGATGATGGTCATCGTAACCGCGAAGAAGATGATCGGCCGCAGCAAGGGAAGGCTGATACTCCAAAACTCATGCCAAGCGTTGGCTCCGTCCACCTTGGCCGCATCGTACAGCTCTTTGGATATCGTCTGGAGTCCGGCGAGATACAACACCGTGTTCCACCCGAACCAACGCCAGACGACAACGATGATTATCGACGGCTTAATGTACACGGTTTTCCCCAGCCAGTTGAGCGGCAACGCCCCCTTCAACCAGCCGAATGCCCAGCTGCTCCAATGGGCGGTCGCGAGATAATTGAGCAGCTCGTTGAGGATCCCGTAGTGATAGCCATAAATAGTGCTGAATATGAGGGCAATAGCAACCGACGAGGTCAGATACGGCAGGAAATAGCTCGCGCTGAAGAAGTTTTGCCACCTGACCGGCAAGTGTCGATCAATGATGTATGCGAGTGGCAGCGCAATGATATGTTGGGAAAGGCCAGAGAACACAAGCAGGATCAGCGTGTTGACCAATGCTTGCCAGAACCAGGGATCGGTGAGCAGGAGATAATAATTGCGGATACCGACCCAATGCATGGTCGATAGCCCGCCTACTGCTCGCCATGAGTGGAACGATAATACGAATGAGAATATGATAGGGAATAAACCGAAGATGGCGAACAAGACATAAAACGGGCTGATGAACAGGTAGGGTGCATAGCGTACTTGATTCTGCTGTGCTCCCTTGCGCCAGCGGTAAAATAGCCTGAAAATCTGATCCTCCTTTTTACTGAGGAGCGAGCAGGGGAAGTCGGTTTCTCCCCTGCTCGCTCAAACCGCGCTTATTGTTGGATGCGCCGCTCGATCATTTTCTGCGCTTCGGCCAGCGCGTCCTTGATCGGCTTGCCCTGAGTCAGTACTTGGTTTAATTCATCGTTGACAATTTCCGCGGCCATCGCATCGTTCACGTTGGTCGGCGTACCGGTAATGTGCATGACGGCCTCACGCCAGATAAGTCGCGCTTTCTGACCATCCAGGAACGGCACTGGTTGTTCGAAGATTGGATCTTCCCACACTGATTTGACCGCGGGGAATGCTCCCGTCACCTTGAACGCCATGAGCTGAATGGTGGGATTGGTAGTGAGGAACTTCAGCAGCTCCCACGCCGCTGCTTTATGTTGACTCGCCTGAGGAATCGCGTAGAACGAACCACCCCAGCTCTGCCAAGTATTGCCCGGCAATTGAGCAACGCCCCATTTGCCAGCCGTCTTGGGGCACATCCAGTTCTTAAAGTGACCGAGCAGCCAAGCGCCCGAGACCTCAGTGGCGACGGTTCCCTTTCGGAATGCCTCGTACCATTCGTTGGTCCACGGGGCGATTTGGGCGTCGTATCCGGCGTCGCGGATCTTCTTGGCGATGGTGAACGCATTGACAAACTTTTGGCTGGTTACGATGCAGTTCCCTTGTGCGTCAAAGAACCCAGTCGGCCCACCCCACAGTCCTTGGGCAATGGTGCCGGCGTTGGGCACGAGCCAGTGATCGATCTTTCCATCCCCGTCGGCATCGTACGTGAGTTTCTTGCCAGCCGCGATGTAATCATCCCACGTCTTGATATCGTTGATGTTAACTCCGCGGGCGGCAAAGATATCACGGCGCCAGAACAGAGTCCCCGGTGCAATATCAACTGGAAGGGCGATAATGCGGCCATCCTGAGTATGTGCCTGTTGCCATGCGTAGTCTACGTATAGATCCTTGAACGCTTCAGCATTATACGGCGGTTTGCTCAGATCGACCAATCCGCCACTGGCGGCAAACTTCGATATGTAACCGATTTCCACTGCGGCGAGATCGGGAACCCCCTTACCCGCTGCCAACTCCGTTAGTAGCTTAGTATGGTGGTCAGAATATCCATTAACCTCAAGTTTGACTTGGATATCCGGATAGAGTGCATTGAACGCTGGTAGGATAGCCTTTATGACCGAGTCGAGGTCGGGAAATACAGCAACGGTAATCGTGGTCTTTTGCTGTTGCTGATCCTGCGCCTGTGCGAATATGGCTCCTACTGAAATCAGCGCAATGACCAGACAAGCGACCAAAAAAATTCTATGTTGTTTCATTTTACCTCCTTCGTTGGGTTAGTTGGTTGGGTACAGGATGTGTCTCGGGATCCATCACCTCCTTCTCCGGTTCGCGCCACACGAGGCGCGAATCACAAGTTCTGTTTGCAAAATCACTTTCCGCTCTAGCAGTTCTTCCCCATTGATCAGTTGAAATAACAGCCGAGCAGCCATCGCTCCCATCTTGGCCATCGGTTGTCGCACTGTAGTGAGAGGGGGATCGAATGTCGGAGCGAGAGGGATATCATCAAACCCGACGATAGCAATGTCATCAGGAACACGTTTGCCCTCTTCCCGCAGTGCTTTTATCGCGCCCAGTGCCATCAGGTCGCTGCCAACGAACACTGCATCCAGTGATGGATCAGCGTTAAGTAAGCGATGCATGCATTGGTACCCTCCGTCTTCGCGGAAGTTGGCCGTGCATAACCACTCATCCCGAGGAGTGATGTCATGTTCCTGGAGAGCAAGGCGATAGCCGCGTAGTCGCTCTTGGCTAGCGGGCAAAGTGGGAACACCGTTTATAAACCCGATCCTTTTGTAGCCGAGGTTCAACAGGTGTTCCATTGCAGCGATCGAGCCATGAAAGTTATCGACTAGTACCTCGACGATGTCATCGCCGATAGCGACATCGCGGTCGACTACAACAATCGGAAATCCTTCGGCATGGATTTGGTGGATCACGCAGTCATCCCCACGTGGGGTCATAATGATTATCCCGTCCACCCGCTGAGTTCGAAACAACTGAAAATAGAGCTCTTCCCGCGATGGTTTCCCGGTAGTAGTGCACAGAATCAGGTGATAACCGTGGGTACTCACTTCCCCTTCCACACCCCGGACCAATTCAGCGTAGAATGGGGTGCTAATATCCGGAACGATCACTCCTACTGTCTCTGTCTTCTGCTTTGCTAGGCCCTTAGCTGATGCGTTTGGTTGGTAATTGAGTTGTTTTGCGATTTCCAGAATCCGCTGGCGAGTCCGGGGAGATACCCCGGGCTTACCGTTCAAAGCGAGGGAGACCGTCGCTTTGGACACACCAGCCGCCTGCGCGATGCTCTCTAACGTAGCCATCTATAAACGGTTTAGCAACCTGATATTCTCGTATTAATCCAATCATATCGCTGCAGTTACTAAACCGGTTTAAAGATAGCACGAAAATTTTTGTTTGTCAAGCGGCTGTACAATTATTAATCAACAGCGCAAAGCAGCCATTAATGAGAGGTTTGGTAAATTTAGCGGGTTTGGACGGATCGTCCGAAACGATTTAGTTAATCATGCATATGTTCGAGGTACACCGGATTGTTCCCGACGCGCTTAATCACTCGAAATTCCATAGGGGGGACGAGAAATTCGGTTCCCGTTTCTTCGGTTATTAGGTCGACAAATCGCGCTTCGCCAAATCGAGCCAATTCCTCAGTATCACCAGCGTTGAGAGCAAGGCATATTTCATCAGTACCGTAGTTCATGGACAGAACTAGAAATCGTCCCCGCACTTGACAGAATCGGGGATGTCCGTAACGCAGGACCGGATTGGTCCGCCGGATAGCGATCAACTGTCTAAACACGGCGCGTAGCTCACCATCCCAGTCTGATTCGTTCCAAGGGAAGCAACGGCGACAGTCAGGATCTTCTCCTCCCTCAAGCCCGATTTCATCCCCGTAATAGATCGCGGGGGCACCGGGGAATGAAAACAGGAACGCAGCGGCGAGGACGAGCTTGCGAACATCGCCCCCGGCCAGGGTGAGGAACCGCGGCTTATCGTGGCTTCCAAGTAGGGTGTAGCATGCGTAGTTACTTTCCTCAGGGTAACTGCGCCACAGGCTGCGGACGAACGCGGCAAACTCACGTGCGGTTCCCTTTCCCTCAGCGATGAAGCGAACAAGTGCTTCCCATAGCTTGTAGTGCATAACTCCATCTACTGCCCCATGCTTAAACCAAGATGTGGCGATTCCCATTACCTCACCGAGAACGTACGCGTCAGGATTTTCTTCTTTGGCTGCCTGCCGGATCTCCCGGACAAAATCCGGAGGGAGGTACTCCACAGTATCAAGCCTCCATCCATCGATCTGGTACTCACGGATCCAATGCCGCACTACGGAAAGCAAGTAGTCGACTACCTGCGGATTTTTGTGATTCCACTCCGGCATCACCGTCACCCCAGCCCAACATGCATAGTTCGGCTCTGGACTCTGTACTACCCGATCTCCCGCGATTGTGAACCAATCCCAATATGATGATTTACGTCCATTTTCGACGGTATCGCGGAAGAACGGGTGTTGATCGGAGCAGTGGTTGAACACGCCATCGAGGACGATTCGCATCCCGCGCGCGTGAACCGCGCTCACCAACTCCCGTAGAGCGGCGTTTCCACCGAACGCTGGATCAACCGCGAAATAGTCGATGGTGTCGTACTTATGGTTCGACGGAGCGGTAAAGATCGGAGTCAGGTAGAGAGCGTTCACTCCAAGATCTGCCAGGTAATCAAGCCTATGAATTATGCCGACGAGATCACCACCGGAGAACGAGTGGGAGGTTGGTGGGGTACCCCAGGGTTGCGTTCCCGGTGGATCATTATTTGGGTCACCGTTGTAGAACCGGTCAGGAAATATCTGGTAAAAGACAGCATCGCGAACCCAAGTTGGAATGGTCACGTTTCCCCTTTCTACTCTTTAACCGAGCCACGGGTGAGCCCGGAGACGAGAAGACGCTGGGCGAGTATAAACACGATCAGCACCGGCAGCGATCCGACTAATGCTCCGGCAGCGAATATCCCCCACTTGTTCCCCCACTGCCCAACCAGGAACAGGTTCAGTCCCACGACAACCGTATACTTGTTCACGCTGGATAGGAGGATACTGGCGAGCAGGTATTCCGAATAAGTGCCGATGAACGTGAGTACAAATATCGTTGCCAGGATCGGCTTGGACAGAGGAAGGATGATGCGCACGAACGCCTGAAAATGACTCGCTCCGTCGACCAACGCCGATTCCTCCAGTGAATGCGGTACCGTGTCGAAATACCCTTTAGTCAGCCATGTATTGAACCCTAGTGCTCCACCCAGATAAACGATGATCAGACCGACGAGCGTATTTAGTCCCATCCATGGTATGATTTTGCCGATACGGTAGAGGATGAGGTAGAGTGCCACCATCGCTAGCATCTGGGGGAACATCTGTACCAGCAGTAACCCGAGAAGCATACTTCTCCGTCCCCAAAACCTGAACCGAGAGAACGCGTACGCAGCCAGAGCAGTGAGCAACACGGTGAAAAATGCGGTGGTGATAGTGACGATTAAGCTGTTACGCATCCAGATGGCAAACGGAGCCAATGGGTTGGTGAACAGTTCGCGGTAGTGTTCCCAGGAGATGCGTTTGGGAATGAACCGCTGTACATTTATGTCATTCGTCGGATTGATCGATGCTGAGAAAATCCATACTACTGGGAACAATGCGTACGCGATCAGTATCCACACTAATAGATGACGGATGACGCTTCCCAACAGCGTATGCTTGCTATACATTTTTGCTCAGGTCCTCCAACGCGCCGGTGAGGCGGAAGTTAAGCGCGCTGATCGTAGCGATGATGATGAAAATGATCACCGATACAGCAGCAGCCAATCCGAACTGGTTACCGCTTCCGCTTTTGAACGCCAGGTTGTACGTGTAGCTAAGCAAGATGTCTGTAGCCCCGGCTGGGGTACGGGAACCAGGGATCGGCGGTCCACCACCTGTCAACAGGTAGATAAGGTTGAAGTTGTTAAAGTTGAACGCAAAGCTTCCGATCAACAGGGGAGCTAGCGGTATCAGCAAGAGAGGCAGCGTGATTTTTGTGAACCGTTGGCGCCACGTTGCGCCGTCCACCAATGCCGCTTCGTACAGCTCGCTGGGAATTGACTGCAACGCTCCCAACGATACGATCATCATGTATGGATAACCCAACCACAAATTTACAAGGAGGATTCCTACTTTAGCCCACATCGGGTCATCGAACCACGGCACCTTGAAATGGAATAATTGCATGATGATGTGGTTGATGATTCCTTGGTTGGTATTCAATAGCCCTTTCCACACCAGGATCGATATAACAGCAGGCAATGTATACGGCACGATCACCAACACACGATATAACCGGCGAAACTTGAGGTACGGATCGTTTAACAATATAGCGATAGCAAGCCCGAGTGCGAACGTGGTTAGCACAGACAGACTAGCAAATATCACCGTCCATAGGAACACCCGTCCGAATGGAGCAGACACCGCAGGGTTAGTAAGGATCGACCAATAATTTCTGAACCCAACTGTGATTTGAAACCCGGGATAGAGCACCTTGCCATCCGGAGAGGTAAAGAACCCTTCCTTGCTGTGGTAAACAGCGCCCGTCCGCAAGTCAGTGATGGTATCGCTCTGGGGATCGTAGGAATACTCCGGCGCATATAAGGTAAACTCACGCAGGCTAGCCATGCGAAGCTGATACTTGCCGTCGGGAATTATAAGATTTTCCAGATACGGCAAGTTCTTTACCACTTGCGGGATAGTCAACCGCTGGTAATCGAGAAATCTGTCCGGCGTACCGTCGTTATCCTCGTCGGTAAACCGAGGATCGGGTAGTTTCACCGGGGTGAGTTTACCATCGTAATATAGTTTGTCCCCGTCACTGCCCATGAACAGAAGCGCAAATTTCCCCTGTTCGTTTTTAAACGCGACGTACGAATAGCGCGGAGCGTTGGGTGGGGAGTACATCCGACTTTCAATCTGGGCGATCGCTTGCTGTTTTGGTAAGATGTGTCCAGTGCTTATGTTGGTGAAAGATACGTAGAGCGTATACCCGATGGGAAACACAACCATCAACGTCAGGAAGATCAGTCCGGGCACAAGATAACGCAGCGGATAAGCACGGTCAGAGGTGTACACGTACAGAATACCCGCTGCCCCAACCACAAGCACAGCTGCAAGTGCGTACTGCCCCTGCAGGACCAACCGTGTTCCTGCCCAGATCGCAATAGCGCTGATCAGCCCAGCTAAGAAGATCTTACCAATCCGCACCATGAGAGTAACGGGGGCCAGCTATAGCTAGCCCCCATCAACCACCCTCCTTTACTTGCAGTTGAGTAGCTGTTTGATCTTGGCAACGGCATCGTGCATCGCGGTTGCCGGGTCCTCCTTCTGGTTAATGATCAGCTTGAGTGCATCGGACCACGCGCCCCATACCGATCCCATCTGCGGGATCTTGGGCATCGGAATCCCGTTAGCCGCGCTGGCCGCAAACCCCTGAATGTCGGGATTGTCCTTGATCTCGTTCAACGCCGGCAGGTAGGCAGGTGGGCGCTGTCCCTGTTTGTACAACTCGAGCATGACGTCCTTGTTAACGAGGAAATCCTTGAGGAACGTGTTAGCCAGCACTTTGTTCTTGGAGAACGCGCTTACCATAAACCCTTGTACTCCTACGAACACTTTCGGTGTGTGTCCATTGATCGGCGGGATAGGAGCGACGCCGTAATCAATTCCCGCTTTCTGGATATTAGGAAGGGTCCACGGACCACCGATCATCATTGCCAGCTTGCCGTCGTTAAACAGGCTGGTAACGGTGTTGTAATCAGAGCCAGGAGGCTCAATCCCATCCTTGACCATCTGAGCGAGGAGCTTCGCTCCGGCGATCGCCCCGGCATTGTCCAGACCAATGTCACACGGATTGAGGGTACCATCCGGGTTTCTGCCGAACACGTATCCACCACCGGCGGAGAACAGCGCGAACGTGTGGTACGGATCAGGCTCAGGAATCAAAAATCCGTATTTGCCTGCTTCGGGATCAGTGAGTTTCTTCGCCAACGTCAGCAGGTCTTCAAACGTCGCTGGCACCTGCGACACAAGTTTCTTGTTGTAGATGAGCGCTACGCACTCGGTGGCATAAGGCAGTCCATACAGCTGGCTTCCCCAACTGAACGCTTGAATTGCAACCGGATCAAAGTCTTTGATTACGTCCTTTGGTAGGACGATCGGCTCGATCAGCCCGTTCTGCACCAGTTCCCCGAGCCAGTCGTGCGCACCGATGATGATATCCGGTCCCTCGCCCTTTGGCCCGGCGGTGGCGAGCTTAGTGCGGATATCGCCGAATCCGACCTGCTGGACTTCAACCGGTACACCGTATGCCGCCTCGAACGACTTCGCCACCTGCTGCAATACAGGCGCTCGTGTCTCGTCAGCCCAGATGATCAGTTTTCCCGCTTCGCTTGCAGATACCACAGCAAACACCGAACCGACTATTAACACAGCTGTCAGCAGTGCTAGTACTTTTTTCATCCTCCAACCTCCTCTTTTGGAATGGTATTTTCCGGTTGTGCTCAGTGGTCCTCTCTAGCGGTCCTGTACGATCACCTCCTTTTATTCGCTCGCAGTGACATGCACTGGGACGAGCGTTGCAAATTGGTTGTTGGCCGCGTTATAACTGCTCAGGATCTGTTTCTGCGTATACCCTGGCGGAGTAAGATAGTCGTAAATCTGCGGTGCCAGAGTTGGATCAGAACAGCCACCACCCGTCCACTCGCCCGCCTTCTCCCCAATGGCACGAATGTAATCCTTACCGTATCCGTCCTGCGATCCAATAAGAACGTAGTGCCAACCTGTTATCTGGGGCACAATCGATTTAGGAATGGTGACGATAATCCGTCCCTTCTTGGGGTCTGATGCTACACTGATTAGGTATGGCCCTTTCCCATCCGCAGTCCATAAATGTCGCCCATATGCCGGCCAACCGGCGATGCGGACGAATACGTCCCATGGATGATCCGGATCGAACCGAACCTGCGCAGCTTTCGCGCTTTTAGGCAATGTTGTCTTCCCGCCCGAAGCGACATCCATGAACAAGAGGATTATCGGATGAGAGAATCCCTGTGGCCCGTTCCACGGGTTGGGCAAAGCCGTGAAATCGAACGCAAGTTGCCAGTTATTTCCGGCGTCATACACGGTGTATCTGATCAGGTCGAACAATCCCTTATGAGCAAACACCTTATTCGTGGGATATGTATAAGCGCCTGGTCCGTTATCGTCCCCAGCCGGATCGGTCATGGAAAAGATCTCTCTCCCCTGCACCAAAGTGGGTACCTGGGCCAGCACAGGTCGACTTGGCGCTTGTCCGAGGAGGTTACCTGAGCTCTCCAGCGCAAGTTCAACGGTCACGGATTTGCCCGGCTCAATTCCCAACTCCTTGAATGGGATTTCGAACTCCACAACGTCATCGACGGCGGCTTTGCGAGCTAATAAAGTGGTTATCGATGAGGCATACCGCCAGTTACCATTTCCGTCGGCGGCATAGCGGGAAACTACTCCGGAACCGTCTTTGCTTACCTTGGTGAAGTTAAGCTCCACTGATGTTCCAAGAGCGAATCCCAATTGTACGTTAGCATAGCGGGTGGTTATGTTCGCTGGCTGTCCGACAACACCTGATGTGTAAAGTACAAGGTGCACATCCTTGCCGATGAAATTGCGTGCTGGCTCGTTAAGTTCGGCCATTACCTCAAGGCCGGTCTCATGATACCCAATTGCGAATCGGCGAATTGCACCGTTACCTGTAAATGTTGCCGCCTCTTTCCACTCATCAAACGGGGTCAGCTTCCCGTCCAATACGGGTTTGACCTCGCCAAGACTGGCGGTGAGCGGGCTCTTCAGCCGCAGAAACAGCACGCGTGGGATCTTATCCTCCGGCGTACCGGCAGCGCGATATGCCGCGATTAGATGTGTCTTAAACAGCCAATCGAACAGTGGATCAGTGCCGGAGTCCTGATCCGAACCGTACCACCAGAACCAATCCGACCCTTCCGCCGCGTAGATCGCATCGAGCGCTTTCTTCGGGTCTCCGGCGGCCTTTACTACCTTACGGGCCGCGTCTAACCGCGCCCATGCTTCGTTCTCCTCTGGCTCACCGATCCAAGTAGACAAATCCCCGGCCCACGACCCGGTAGCAATGTGGTCAACGGTGCGTGTGGCGGGATGGTGCGCGAGAAATTCCGCTGGAGTGACTGTCTTCACTTTTTCATCAGTGGAAAGAGCCTTGTACAATGCGCGCAGGAAGCTTCGTCCATTGTTGGGATAACCGGCCATGAACATCCAGTTTTCCCCATCGAGCGCGATTACCAACAGATGATCCTCTGGCTGGGAGAGATCCCGCCAGATCTGATGCAATTGGCTCATGAAGTCGCTAACTGCAAACGTGGTCGGCTTGTTGCCGTAGGAGAACCCGATTTTATTAGATAAATCGGAATCGCGGAACAATACCGTAATTTTGCCATACTTCCACGGCGAGGTGAGTTCATCAATACTTGGGGTATGACCCAAGCTTTGAGCAAGGATCCCCTTGTCGGTTACCGTCCACTTAAACCCAGCTTCAGCAAGCAAATGCACCGCTTGGTCGGACACCGCCTCTTCCGGTGGCCACACACCGACAGCAGGAGTGCCGAACAGCTCGGCATGTTGAGCCTGTGCTTGCTTAATTTGTCCAAGTACATCGTTACTCAATCCCTGCTGACACAATAGAGGAATGATCGGGTGGTAATACGGGCTGGTGATGAGTTCGTTCCCCATCCCCTGGACCTTTTTGTATGTGTCAATCACCCAAGAGAGGACGGTATGCTGCGCTTTTATTAATCTAATGATGTCGTCTTTAGTGAATCCGGTCTTCCCGCGCAGATCAACGATTCCGAGTTGCTTATGCAACTCCGGTGAGATCTCCCACAAAAGCGACAATCCGGCAGCGTCTATCAATTCTTGATCGGTGAGTGCTCGTTCGTTTTTGATTTTGTTCAATTCGGCGTACCGTGGGTCGTAATAGGGATCATTATCATCGTTATCAAACATATAACCATTGATCCAGAAGAACTGTGTCTGCATGTCCTTCCGTTCTATTGCTGTAAGGGAGTTGGGATTCGTTATCAGTTTCCAGATCCATTCCAGGTGGTTGTCCACTGCACCGATGTATTGGTACAACCCCCCTTTTGCTCGTTCCTCCGGGGTGATCTCCACGTAGTCCCGAAGTTGCTTGAGCAGACTCGGTTGTAGGTTATACGTCACATGCACTCCAGGATACTCCGCAAGGATACGGGGAGAATCGATATATTCCTGCACTCCATGTACTCTTACCCACGGGAGTAAATACTCGCCGGTGAGCTCGTCCTGATAAAGCGGCTGATGCTGGTGCCAGATAATCGCAACGTTGAGCGGTGCCTGGCCCGCCCAGCTGATCGTTCCGAGCAAGAACATAATCCCTAAAAACGCCCACGCCTTACGCACGGTCCTCACCTCCT
This sequence comes from uncultured Thermotogae bacterium, assembly GCA_964654805.1. GTDB lineage: Bacteria > Bipolaricaulota > Bipolaricaulia > UBA7950 > UBA9294 > S016-54. The sequence continues at coordinate 11,688 of CAZZJU010000033.1, forward strand.
GCTAATATGGACCTCGTCGGTATCGTTATCGAGCTTAATTAACCACACATCGGTGCCGTATCTGTCGACCCGGGCTGTTTTATCTCCTGAAATACGCGCTGCGATCGGGCCATCGGAGACCACAGCAATGCGATCGTTAGACCGACTAACTTTCAGATGCCAACCGTCGTTCCACACAACTTCTTGCATGTATCTCACTTCCGCTGGGACGAATCGATCCCAAAGTCCGAGCAATCCGATCCCCTCTCGCTTGGGGACAAGAATGAAGTACGCTATCCTCCCCGCCGGAAGCGTACCTGCGATCTTCGACACCACACGGTTGTGGAGTCCGTCCCAAAAGAGGAAATCACCGGCGAGTGGAGGCTCGATCCGGAACGGTGCTTCACGGTCGGTCGTGTTGAGCAAAAGCAGGTATCCCCAGTGTACCTCCCCGGCCCGGTGCTCGGTGAAAAACGCCTGTACATCAGAATTAAGCGTCGACATAACTGGGAATGGTGGGTGATCAGGATGAGCGAGCGTGCCGTCCGGGAGGAGGAGCCGTTGGATAAGCACGGAATCGCTCATTCCCGGGCCGTCACCGATCCCCACCGGTCCACAGGAAAGGGCACGCAGTACCGCTTCCTCATCCGAATAGGCTCCTCCCAGTCTGGGATGCTCACGCGTGAGGAAAAGATCGTGAAACGGCATCATGCCCAGTGCGTACAGTACCATTCCCATGAGTAAGTTCTGACGGTGAAGTTCGCGCGCGGGAATGTACCCGGCCTGGAATTCTGGGTGGCCACGTCGTGCAGCTTCGGCCAACGCCTCCGGTTGGGTAAACAGATAATCAGTGTGAGTACGCCCTGAAATAATATTTGGGTACTGGGTTGAGGCGAAATTCATCCCCATAGTCTGCATGCATAAAAGAACGTCCAAACCGCTATCAGCGAACGCTTTGGCCATTCCCGCAAACCAAGCATCAGCTGCTGTGGGGTCGTTCCGCAGCCTAGAAATGAGGTGCTGTTGAGTACGCAGCCAGTCGTGCCAGGCCACGATCGCCCCTTCGCGGGTAAGTTCACGCGCTACCTCCCAGTAAAACGTAGGGTCACTACCATTGGCTCCGTATACGTTTTTCTTACTCAGCGCGGACAGATGAAGAACTGTGAAAACACCGGCATCACGGGCGATCTTCCCTATCCCATGCGGATATTTCTTCGGATCCGGGACATACCGTATTGCCTGCCCGATCTGCTCGTACAGGTACCACAGATCCAACCCGAGATAACCGATTGGGATCTTCTTTTCCCGCAAACCAGCTAGAATAGCGGTAAGTCCTTCTGCATCGAGTTTGCGGATCGGCTCGGTATAGTATCCACCGTACGCATTCCACCACCCGAGCCGAGACAGAAGTGGATGCGAATCCGATTGCGGTCGCGATTTACCGCTGCGTGCCATGAGGAAATCGCCAAGGCGCATGAGAGCCTCAGGCACGTCTTTACCAACAGCAAATACCGTTTGGATCTCAGTACCAGTAGGAAGAGAATCCACCGCTCCATGAATCCCACGTCCTATTCCGGCGGCGTCTTTAACGAGAGAGCTGGTAAGAAACATATTGCCCGGTGCCACGGCGAGAGCGGCGTTTTCGTCGTACAGGACAAGGGGAGAGAATGCCTGCTCCGGAAGGTCATCCATCCCCTGGCCGGTTTTCACTGTTGGCCAGTATCCGCCCGGATAATCGTCCTCCCCTCCATCTAGTCCAAACGTAGTGAGTAAGAACGACAGCTCTTCCGGTATGGAGAACCACGGGAGAAACACTCCCGGTGTAGTGAACGAATCGCCACGAGAAATCCCCGTCAGGTCGCGTGTGAGAACAGCATCAATGACGGCGATGTCAGAGTACAAGCGAACATCGAGGCGAAGCAGTGGTTCACCATTGCAGAAGTACATGGAACGATTAGACCAAAACGCTCCTACCCGATCGTGTCCTGCCTTCTGTTCCCATTCCCCCACAGTGAGTCCGGATAATTCATCCAGAAACTCGCCTTCCTGCGATATCCGCACCCCAATATCCCGTACCCATACACGTCCGTTTAATTGCAGCTGCAGCCGTTTGGATGTGTCCACGTACAATTCCAGCGTCATTTCTCAATCCTTTCTGTCGGAAGGCGGAAGAACTCGGAACTGATCAAGGTAGCAGCTCCGATGACAAAGCCGTCTTCCCCCAACGTGGTGGGAACAATCTTCAGTTCCTTCGCCGCTTCCGGAAACGAGTGATTACGTACCTCATCCTCAAATGCGGGTAGGAATAAATCTGCGGCGTCCATGCGCTCACCACCGAGGATAATCGCCTCCGGGTTTAGCAAATTCACCAAGTTCTTCGCTCCAATCCCCAGATAGCGCCCCATGCGAGTAAACACCTCGCGTGCATCGCCAGCGCGGGCACGGGCTGCTTGCTCCAACGCCTCAATATCCTGAAGTCCTCGCTTGTTGGCTTCAGCAAGCAAAAAATGGTCCGAAGCGAATACTTCTAAACATCCGCGTTCTCCACATCGGCACTGGGGCCCTTCGGGATCTATTGTGATATGCCCTACCTCACCCGCACCACCGAACGTACCGCGGTAAAGTTCCCCGTTTATCACCACTCCGGCACCGATTCCTTCCCCGACTGTTAAGCACACGAAATTGCGATACTCCTGTCCTGCACCGTACCAATGCTCGGCTAACGTCAACGCATTAACGTCGTTTTCCACCCGCACTGAAATCCCCAGTTCTTCCTCGAGCGGTGCCTGCAAGGTGACGTTACGCCAGCCGAGGATCGGGGAGTAGAGATCGACACCGTGCGCTGGATCGACCGATCCGGAAATACATATCCCCACTCCCAGAGTCCTGCCGTGTTTGAGAGTGCGAACGGTATGAACGATTTTTGCCAATACATCGGAGGGAGCGGGCGGAGTCGAAAACGGTGTTTCCGCACGGGATTCAATCCTTCCATCCAAATCAACGCGGGCTCCCAACACCCGATCTTCCTCTACCTTAATTCCTATGGCACTGGCAAAGCGCGGGTTAAACGCTACCAATGTGGGACGCCTTCCCCCACGAGAGTGAGAAGGGCGCTTACCTGCTTCCACAACTAGCCCTTCAGCAATCAACTCGCGCATCAACCGGGTGAGCGCCGACGGAGCCAATCCTGTCTTGCGGGCGATGTCAGCACGTGAACTCGGACCAGCAGTACGTAGTAGATGGATAATCAGACCCCGATTATGGTCACGAATGAGCCCTTGATCGCCCTTTATGATTTGCATTCTGAGTTATTTCCTTCTTGGAAGGAACTAACTCAGTATAGCACTTTCCCGAGCCAAAGTCAAGGTAAGAGAGATTCTTGATGCTTTCGGGAATGCAGCAGCCCTTTACAGCAGAAAAGGGATCAGCCCCGTGCTATTCACCGTGACAAGCGCACTCCGCCCGCCGTCCGGTAGTCCCAAATCCAACCGCGGCGATCAAACCAAGTCCAGCGATTGCTCCCCACAGGATCACCGGCGTGTGGGCGAACGCGTCGAACAGGAATCCGCCGATGAACGGCCCGGTCGACCAGCCGAGGGACTCGGCTAGGCCGAAGAAACCCATGTACCTC
>CAZZJU010000034.1:0-15225 GCA_964654805.1 uncultured Thermotogae bacterium
CCTCTCCGATTAGGTATTGGAGAGGAGTTCCCTGCTTGCGTTTTTTCACGATCTCACGGAACCGCGCTCGCTCCTCCTGAGTGAGAGGGCGATCCGGAGAGAGATAGAGGTGAAGCCGATCGACCGAAAGTGTATGCGCCAGGAGAATTTCCGCCTCCAGACGCGGCTGAACGATCCCGGCTTCTTTAAAATAAGTCCGTGTCCAGTTGAGTATATCGCGTACGGTCCACGTAGCCCCCAGCGTCCTCCCCCCTCATCACAGAACAGCCGATTTCGCCCTATAGAATAGCAGAATCTTGCGGTAAAGTCAAGCACTGTATATAATCAATGTTGAACGAAGTTAATGGGGAGACGTGTAAAGCACTCCCCCATGGAGGTGCATTCATGTATGGTCTATTATCCCTTGTGATCGCATTCGCTGGCGCGGGTGGAGCGATCGCGGCGGTGCATGGCCTTGTCCCGCCGTTCGGTTCTCTCCCTCGCTGGGGAAGCGGTCTTATCATCGGAGGACTAGTGGGAGGTGCCATCGGCATTGGAGTGTGGTCCGGTTGGCGTATATTGGGTAAGAATATTAAATCCGACAGCACCGCCATCCGCATCTTGAACGGTGTTTTCCTCGGTCTTGTATCCACTATTATCGGAGGGATCATACTTGCGGCGGTGGAGCTCATATTCGGCGGATCCATTGGGGCGCGGATCGCACAAGGAAGCATCCTCGCTGGCAGTTTGGCACTAGGGGTACGGCTTGGATTAGTGTTCGATCATCCTTTGTTTGTCTTGCCGAGTGCCAGTGCGCACATCATGCGACGTGCATGTAAAAACGACAGTGTCCTGCGTAAGGTTCTCGATACAAGTGTGATCATCGACGGCCGAATCGGTGATCTGCTGCGTACCGGATTCCTAGAAGGGGAAATCATTGTACCGGAGTTCGTTCTCACCGAATTACAGGGAATCGCTGATTCGTCCAACAGTCTACGCAGACGTAAAGGCAGAAGAGGGTTGGAAGTTCTGCGCAGTTTAATGCAAGACGACGAAGTAAACATTCGGGTGACCAACAAAGACTATCCATTCGTCAAAGAAGTGGACCGTAAATTGATTCATCTGGTTAAAGAAGAAGGCGGGGCTCTGATCACCACAGACTACAATCTCAACCGAGTGGCTCAGGTGGAAGGGGTTAAAATTCTCAATATAAATGAGCTTGCCAATGCGGTCAAACCCAGATTCATCCCAGGTGAAGAGATCATGGTGGAAGTGATCGATCGTGGCGAAGAGATCGGACAGGGGGTAGGATACCTGGATGATGGAACGATGGTAGTGGTGGAGAACGGGCGCCGTCATATCGGGCGAAAGATTAAAGCGACGGTGAAAAGCACCTTGCAAACGGAAGCCGGAAGAATGCTGTTTGTAGAACCAGCGGGGGAGACCCCGAGATGGGAAAGATAAAGGAGAAAAAGCCAGTGAAAAAGGGAGTTGTGATTGTTGTTGGATTGCTGCTTTTAGGGGGTACTCTCGGCGGTTGCTCGTTCTTATCGCAAAAGGGGCCAGCATTAACGAACTGGGAGCCTGCCCTTTCACCCGACGGTACGAAAATCGTCTATGAATCACCGGCGGATAAAGGATTTGAAATCTACATGCGAGATTTGAAAAGCGGCAAAGTTGAGCAGCTCACCAAAAATGAAGTCGATGATTGGTCCCCGAGTTGGTCGCCGGATGGCAAGAAGATCGTCTTCGTCTCAAATGCGGGGAAAAACGTTGATCTTTACATCATGGATCTCGCAACTCGTGCAGTCACCCGGTTGACAACTAATGAAAAAGACGATGTTAATCCCCAGTGGGGAGTGAACAATCGGATCCTGTTCAATTCCAATCGTACCGGTACATGGGAAATCTATTCCATCAACCCTGACGGTAGCGACCTGAAACAATTGACTCATACGGAAACCAATAAAAAATAGATGAACGTCAGCGCCGTTATCCTCGCCGCCGGTCGCGGGGAGCGGATGAAAACACCGAGAAACAAGGTGTACATGCCGCTTTTGGGCTTACCAGTTCTATCGTACTCCCTGCGCGCTTTCGCTAAAACCGGTGGAATTGATGAAATTGTACTTGTCGTTCGACGAGGTGAAGAAGAGAAGGCACGCCTGGTCGCACAAGGATCGACGTTACCAGTGAAAATAACCATTGGCGGAAAACGCCGTCAAGATTCGTCTCGTGCAGGGATTGAAGCAGCAAGTGGCGACATAGTACTGATACATGATGCCGCTCGACCGTTTCTGTCCCCAGCTCTTATCAGTAGGATTATCAAGTGTGCCAAGCAATACGGCGCTTGTGTCCCGGTGATCCCAATGGTTGACACTGTGCGTTATCAGGATGTTGACGGTTTCCTCTCCCCAGATCGCGTTGAACGCACCGGCTTGCTGCGCATGCAGACCCCACAGGGATTTCTCCGTGATCAACTCCTTTCTGCCCTTCGCGCAGTCAGGGAGACCGTCACCGACGATGCGAGCGCAATTCTCGCTAGGGGAGGGCGCGTTGCTACCGTCACTGGCGAGGAAACCAACTTAAAACTCACAACCAAAACGGATCTTCTCCTGGGGGAAGCCCTGTTGCGTGCGGGAGTCGTTGCCCAATGGGAACGCAAGGGCTAGAATAGAAAAAACTTTAATCATGCAAGGAGGTCTTTCATGGTGAAGGGAAGGTTCATCGGGGCTGTTGTGGGGGTGTTACTGTTGACGGGGCTTGCAGCGTTCGCTGGAGGAGTGAACGTTGCAATCTACCCCGCGGGAGATTATACCGCGGGATTGTTTACCAACACGACTAACACTGCGGTTATTGGAATGCACATTGAATTCGATAAACCGGTTACGATCACCAACAAGGTCGAAGTGGGAGGATTCATCCCGGCGAAGAGCAATCTCAGCGGTGATACGTTCGATCTTGTCGGCGGAAAATTAATCGCCTCCGGGACGGTGGAACTTGACTGGAAACCAGCGGATGCGAAGCCGACGCTAGTACAGTGGATCGGTGCGCAGGGCCCGGTTGGAACACCGTATTTTTCTACAATCGAAGCATTGGGCAAACTCTTCGGCATGGGCATCGTGCGGTTGAGGAAGCAGAACCCTCAGCTCTTACAACAGGCGTTTGCCAAATTCTTCGCCGACAACGCTGATTACTTCGCCTCGCTCTCCGAAAGCTTAGGGATTTCTTTAAAGGATTCATTAATGCCGATCATTATGTCCGCTCCGGCGGAAGGGATCGCTAATTTCTTCAACACCCTTGTTGGAAGCCTCGGAGTGACTGATCTCAACCAGTTGTTGCACGGCGATGTCGATTTTACCGCGCTGCTCAAGGCACTGGGACTGTGACATGACCAGAAAACAAGGGAGAGGGGTAATTCCCCTCTCCCGTTATTTCAAAATCGTGGTTGCGACCGGGACGTCAACGTTGCTTGCCTCCTCTGTTGTGCTCGGGCAGGACGCCTCCTCCACGCCAACGCCGGAATCAGCTAAGACGATCATCGATCAACTTCTCGCGTTCATATACAGCCTTGGACACTTGATCGGAGAGGGAATAGTCCACCTCATCTCGACAATTCTCCCAGCTGTACCCGTTCCCACGGAGCTCATTGATCCGATCGGCCTGTTGGCCATCCTCACCATATTCCTCGCTGTGGCAGCAATCGCGAAGAAACTGGTGTGGATCGTTGTTATCGTCGGATGGGCGCTTATCCTCATCCGGCTCATCATCGTCATCGTACAAAGTTACCTCTGACTTCCTTGCAGATCTGCGAATTAGATCTATACTGAGTGGCGGCGACCACTTATGGCTATTGAAGCGATTAAAAGAGGTATCGATTTCCTGTTCGGGCAGACAAACGCGCAGCAGATAAAGCGCCTGCGCCGTCTAGTGGATGAGATAAATTCCCTGGAGAAGGACGTCCAATCCCTCTCTGACGAAGAACTGCGCAGGAAGGGTGATGAGTTCCGGACCCGAGCAGTGGACGGCGAACCGCGGGAAGAACTCCGGCCCGAGGTGTTCGCCGTAGTGCGCGAGGTCGCCAAGCGCACGGTCGGGATGCGTCCGTTCGACGTTCAGATCATGGGGGCAATCGTTCTCGACGAGCGCAAGATTGCTGAGATGCAGACCGGTGAGGGGAAAACCCTTGTCGCAACACTTCCCGCAGTTCTGAACGCGCTCTTCGGAAAAGTGCACGTCGTCACGGTGAACGATTATCTCGCCCGTCGTGACCGCGAGTGGATGGGGCCGATCTATGAATTCCTTGGGTTCAATGTCGGTCTGCTGCAAGAGAATATGGAGATCGATGAGCGCAAAGCCGCTTACGCCGCCGACATCACCTACGGGACGAACAACCAGTTCGGGTTCGATTACCTGCGCGATCACATGGTCATCTCCGTCGACCAGAAAGTACAGGGGCCTCTCGATTACGCAATTATCGACGAGATCGACAACATCCTGATAGACGAGGCGCGCACCCCTTTGATCATTTCCGGTTCGACAGAGGAGACCGTAGATAAATATCGGAAATTCGCCCGGCTCGCTCGCACGTTCAAGAAGGATGTAGACTTCGAAATCGATGAAGAGGCACGGCGAATAACACTGACCGATGCAGGAATTGCCAAGGCGGAACGGGCTCTCTCCATTGATAACCTGTATGCTCCGGAAGAGACGGACACACTCCATCATCTGGAGACCGCCCTGCGTGCCCTCCACCTGTTCAAAAAGGAACGTGATTACATTGTGAAGGACGGCCGGGTAATGATCGTCGATGAATTCACCGGTCGACTGATGCCCGATCGCCGCTACTCCGACGGACTACACCAAGCGTTGGAGGCAAAAGAAGGGATGACCGTACAACGCGAGTCGCAGACACTGGCCACGATCACTCTGCAGCACTACTTCCAACTGTATAAAGGAATCTGCGGAATGACCGGGACAGCGAAGACCGAAGAGGAAGAGTTCAAGCAGATCTACGGTCTGCCGGTGGTTGTCATCCCGACGAACAAACCGCTTATCCGCGAAGCCAAACCGGATGTCATCTTCCGCACGGAGAAAGCAAAATTCGAAGCGATCGCCGAAGAGATCGAGAAATTACATAAAATTGGTCGGCCGGTCCTTATCGGCACAAACTCGATTGAGAAATCCGAATACCTATCCAAACTCCTCAAGAAACGCGGCTTGCCCCACAACGTGCTGAACGCCAAATACCACGAAAAAGAAGCAGAGATCATCAAGGACGCGGGTCAACGGGGTGCGATCACTGTTGCTACCAACATGGCTGGGCGTGGGACGGACATCAAGCTTGGAGAGGGGGTGGCGGAGCTGGGCGGATTGCACGTCATCGGCTGTCAGCGCCACGAATCGCGGCGGATCGACAATCAGCTCCTTGGACGTGCTGGTCGTCAAGGGGACCCAGGCTCATCCCAGTTTTACCTGTCGCTCGAGGATGATCTACTTCGGATATTCGGGGGAGACCGCATCGGCGCGTTGATGGACCGACTCGGAATGGAGGAAGGTCAGGCAATCGAGCACGAACTTCTATCGAAAGCGATTCGGCGGGCACAGAAGAAGGTGGAGGGCCGCAACTTCGAGATCAGAAAACGCCTGCTCGATTACGATCTTGTGTTGGCCAAGCAGCGCGAGGCGATCTACGCATTGCGCGATCGGTTTCTTCTTCCCCCACGTGACGAGATGGAGAAACTTGATCCCAACGATCTCGACGACTATCTGACCGAACTATTCGACGAAGTCGCATCCGACATCATTGCCAGTTATGTCGATCCATCTCGCCCAAAGGACGAATGGAAGTTATCCGGGTTGGCACGCGAACTGGCCGTGTTCGGCCGGATATCGGAAGCAGATCTGGACGTAAATAGCGTAGACGAGTTAAAGGAAGTAGTGATCGAGCATTTCCAAAAAGCGCTCACCCGCCAGAAACAGAAACTCGGCAAGCAATTTCCGCTCATCGCCCGCTATCTGATCCTGCGCACGATCGATGAAGCGTGGCTGGCCCACCTTTACACTTTGGATGACCTCAAAGAAGGGATTGGGTGGACAGCCTATGCTGGGACCGATCCGCTCGTCGCGTTCAAGCGCGAATCATACGTGCTGTTCCAAGATATGCTTGATAAAGCGGCAAACAAGATTGTGCGCTCACTATTAAGCCCGCGGCTTACCGCTCCCAGCGGTGAAAAAGTCCAAACCTCCCCTGTTCAAAACGTGCACTATGTACACGCCGGCTCTTCCACCAGTTCCACCACTGGGGAGAAGAAATCGAAGAAAAAACCGGTGGTTAAAGTGAAAAAGGTCGGGCGCAACGATCCCTGCCCGTGCGGCTCCGGTAAGAAGTACAAAAACTGTTGTGGTAGAAATAAGTAAATTTCCAGTTACTCTTTTGGAGGCGGGGCGATATGACCCGACTCCATCAGGATTTTTGTTTCCTGCTGGGCGTGACGAATCTTTGTCTCAGCTTCATTGCGCAGTTCATCCTCGGAAAGGATGCGACGGGCGATTCCCTGTTCGATTGCCTTCATCCCGACTGCGACTGCCTCGTTGATGAATACCGCGGTCTCCATCATCGTCGGGACGATGTATTCCTCATGCAGCCCGTTCTTCTCCGCGGTTGCGGCGATGGCGTATGCCGCGGCGATCGCCATCTCATCGGTAATCGTTCGGGCAAAGACGTCCAAAGTGCCGCGGAAGATCCCGGGAAAGCCAATCGAATTGTTCACCTGGTTCGGAAAATCGGACCTTCCGGTCCCGACGATCCGTAACCCGGCCTTTTTCGCCTCCCACGGCCAGATCTCCGGGGTCGGATTGGCCATGAAGAATCCAATCGCGTCCTTGTTCATCTCCCGGAGCCATTCCCTTTTGATCGTGTCCGGTCCAGGCTTGGATGCAGCGATCACCACGTCGCTTCCAGCGATCGCTTCCGGGATCCCGCCGGTACGCCCCTCGCCGTTCGTCACCTGTGCGTAGTGCCACTTGTACGGATTTACGTCTTTGTTCTCCTCCAGATCAGCGCGTCCGGGATGGAGAATTCCACGGCTGTCGACCATGATCACGTGTTCCGCCGGGACCCCGGCGGAGAGGAGAATCCTGACAAACGCGATGTTCGCCGCTCCCGTTCCGATCACCGCGTAGGTGACTTTGTTCATATCCTTACCAACGAGCTTGAGGGCGTTTATCACCCCAGCGAGAGTGATCGACGCCGTTCCCTGCTGATCATCGTGCCACACCGGGATATCGAGCTCGGCTCGCAGGCGGTCGAGGATGTAAAAGCATTTCGGACTGGCAAAGTCCTCCAGGTTGATTCCACCGAACCCGGGGGCGATCCACTTCACCGCCTGGACGATCTCGTCTGGGTCCTCGGTGTCGAGCATGATCGGAAATGCTCCAATCCCGCCCAGGTATTTGAACAGGAGCGATTTTCCCTCCATCACCGGAAGGCCGGCGAGCGGTCCGATGTTTCCCAGTCCGAGGACGCGCGAGCCGTCCGATACGACGGCCACGGTGTTCGCCTTGTTTGTATAGTCGAACACCTTACTCGGCTCATCCGCGATCTCCCGACACGGGGCCGCCACTCCGGGAGTGTACCAGATCCCGAAGTCGTCGTAGCTGGCCACCGCACATTTGAGGGTCGTTTCGATCTTCCCCCGGTAAAACGCGTGCCAGCCCGGGGCCTTGCGCGCCGGGATCTGTGCTCGGCGCTTCATCTCTTCTACGCTGAGGTGTTCTTCACCCATCATCCCCCCTTGCTGATCCGTGCGTGAATACCAACGAGGTTGCGGTTCACTCGCCGTGCTACGTCGTTATACATGCTTTTCCCATGGGAGTCCATGGTCACGATGAGCGGCCCGAACCGCTCCACCGCGAGCACCCACACCGCTTCTGGAATCCCGAGTTCGTCGAGCCAGTGAACATCGATAACCCGCACCACCGCCCGCGCAGCGAGCGCCCCCGCCCCACCAGGATAGTGTGCATATACCGCTCCCGCTTTTTCGAGTGCGGCAAGGGTCCTATTCCCCATGCCGCCTTTGCCGATGATCACCCGGACCGGGAACCGCTCCAGGAACTCCGCCTCGAGCATCTCCATCCGCGTCGAGGTGGTCGGCCCGGCGGAGACGAATCTCCATATCCCGCCCTCGTTTTTCACCACCGGTCCGCAGTGGTAGAGGCCAAGCCCAGCTACCGGAAACGGGGCGCCGCGCGCGAGCATCAGTCGGTGTGCCGCGTCACGGGCGGTAAATACTGTCCCGGAGATGTAGATCACGTCCCCCACATGTAGACCACGCGCTTCCTCATTGCTGATTGGAGTGTTCAGTTCGCGCTCCATCCTAGCCCACCTCGATCTCTCCACGGGCTGAGATCTCCACCTGAGCACGCCGGGCAGCCCAGCATTGATAAACGATTCCCACCGGGAGCGACGCCGGATGACGATGGGCATACTCAACGTGCACGTCGAGGCAGGTCGTTTTTCCTCCCAGCCCCATCGGACCGACCCCACTCGAGTTGATCAGCTCCATCAACTCCGCTTCGAGCGCCGCAACGCGGGGTTCAGGATGGCGATTCCCCACTGGACGGAGCAAGGAAAGCTTAGCAAGCTTGAGCGCCAGCTCGGCCCCGCCGCCGATCCCCACCCCGACGATCCCGGGCGGACATGGCTTTCCCGCGCATCCGACCACGTGGTCAACGATGAACTTCTTCACCTCATTGATTCCGCTTCCAGGGAGGAGCATTCCCAGAGCTGAGCAGTTCTCGCTTCCTCCACCCTTGGGCAAGATGTCGATCGTGCACCGGTCTCCGTCCACGATCTCCCAGGTTATGTCCGGTACATGCTCCCCCACGTTGTTCCCCGGGTTCTTCCCGGTGAATGGGTGAACGGTATTCGGACGAAGTGGAATCTCGCGAGTAGCCTGCAGCACCGCAGTGGTGATCAACCTCCGCAGGGAAGAGAGATAGGGGAAATCAGCGCCAGCACGGACGAAAAACGTTTGGATCCCGGTATCCTGACACATTGGGATCATGCCGGAGCGCGCCGCATCCACGTTTCTCAGAATTGCTTCCAACTGTACGCGCGCTAGACCACGTTCGCGTTCCTTAGCGTGCACGAGCGCAGCCACCACATCTTCTGGAAGAACCGTCTCTGCTTTCCTGATAGCAGCGACCAGGTGGTCCATAAATACTCTGTCGTGCACGATTTCTCCTTCCTCGTCCCGTTCAGTCTTCACACGGAGCGTAGTCGGCAGGCCCAAGATCTATCCGTCATACTAATTGTCCGATTTCATCACGTGTCTCAAATTGACACCCTTGTGTGGACAGCCACGTTGGATATCTCGTCGGCAATGTTGAACGACGCATCCGGATGAGCGATCCGGTTTACCCCGATCGAAAGTCGGAGCAGAGTATCATCGTTCGGTTTAAAAACACGCTTTACCAACTGCGCTATATGCTGCGGACGTTTTATGTACAGTCCTGCTCCATTCTCCACTACATACCGAGCATTCGGGGTCTCTTGCAGCGGTATTGCTCCGTACAGGATCAGAGGGATACCCATTATCGCCGCTTCAGCGATCGTACCCGGTCCGGCTTTGGTGATGAGAAGATCGGAAGCGCGCATCATAACTTCCATGTTGTTCACAAACCCGTAGATGCTCGTCGGCCCGTGCCAACGTGCGGATTTCAGTCTTTCCTCGAGTGCTTTGTTACGCCCGCATACAACGGCAAGATGGACGTTGGAGCGAGAGGCATCAATAGCCCGTGCGATCTCGCCGATCTTGCCCATTCCATCCCCACCGCCAAGCAACAACACAGTCGGCACATCCGCGTCCCACCCGATGGCTCTCCGGGCTTCTTTCTTGCCCGTTTTGTACAGGGCAAATTTGGGATGTGCCGGATGGCCAACGATGCGCAGTTTCTCCTGCGCTACACCCGCAGCCAAAGCGCGGCGGTATGCAGGTTCGCATGGCACCAGACACCGATCCACCCGGGGGTGATACCAACCGAGGTGCGGCTTGGCAAGATCCGTAACAACGGTAACAATCGGAATATCCACCCCCAGAGAATCGCGGGCGACAACTGCGAATCGGGTGAACGCTCCGTGGAGGACGACGAGAACCTCCGGGGCATGCTCATCCTACAACCGGCGGGAACAGAACGGCATGAGGCGAGAAGCAACGACTGCCTCGAGCGGCCCCTGTAGAAGAATGTCCCCCCCCAGCCACAGAACTATCCCGTAGCTTCGGGGGCTGTATCTGATCCAACGCGGATAGATCTCCGGGGCGTAGCGAAACGGCGGCGGTGTGTACTCGCGGAAAAAATCGATGTAATCGAACGAGAATTCGCCAGGATAGCGAAGTTCAAGCGCAGCAGCTATCGCCCGCGCCGCTGCCCTGTGTCCCCCACCGGTGTCAGAAATGAGAAAGCCTATCCGTGTCATTTGCCTGGACACTCCGCCGCGACAAGCGGATCGATTCCCTTATTACCATACGCTTTATCAAAATGCGCGGCAAATTCGGCCGCGAGTTCAGCCGCCCGCAAGTCATATGCTTCCTTATCCTCCCATGTGTTCCTAGGATTGAGGATCTCCGCAGGAACACCGGGACAGGTACGCGGCACAAGGACGTGAAACAAGCGGTCCTCATCGTATTCTACAGTCTCCAATTTGCCGGTGAGAGCAGCGTCCACCATCGCTCGCGTGAGTTCAATATCCATCCGACTTCCGATCCCGTAAGGACCACCGGACCAACCGGTGTTCACAAGGTACACTACCGTTCCGTGACGGTCCATTCGTTCGCCGAGCATGCGCGCATACACATCGGGATTACGTGGCATGAACGGCTCACCAAAGAAGCGAGAGAACGTAGTTTTCGGTGTAACCACTCCGGTTTCGGTCCCAGCGAGCTTACTTGTGTATCCCATCAGAAACCACAACATTGCCTGTGTCCGGGTGAGCCTGGCGATCGGGGGAAGGACGCCATTCGCATCCGCAGTGAGAAACAGGATCGTGCGCGGATGTCCACCGCGCGCGTCCGGCTTCACATTCGTCAGATAAGTAAGGGGGTAGGACGCGCGCGAGTTCGGAGTGAGCCGGTCATCGGACAGGTCAAACGTCCCATCCGGGTAGACCATCGCGTTTTCCACGATCGCCCCGTGCGCCAGATAATGATCGGCGTGGAACACAGCGTTGTAGATCTCCGGTTCTTTTTTGGGATCAAGGTCGATCAGCTTGGCGTAGCAGCCGTTCTCGAAGTTGGCCACCCCGTTGTCGCTCCATCCGTGTTCATCATCACCGAGCAGAGCGCGTCGCGGATCAGCGGAAAGCGTTGTCTTTCCCGTACCGGACAGCCCCAACAAAAGAGCGGTGTCCCCGTCCGGTCCCTCGTTAGCCGAGCAATGCAACGGCAGGATTCCTTCCCCGGGCAAGAGATAGTTCATCACTGTGAACATCAGTTTTTTTACCGATCCGCCGTATGCCGATCCGTACACCACCCCGATACGACGGTCGTAGTCCATCCCGATGACCATCGTTGAGGCAGCACCGCTGCGTGGATCAACACGTAATCGGCCCTCATAGCGCTTTGGATCGAGTTTGTCATAAGGAAGGACAAGCACAGTAAACGGCCGATCGGCGAACACGCTCCGTTCTACGTCCTGAGGGACGGGACGGAACATGTTGTCAGTAAACAGTGCTGTAAGGGCACTCGCAGTGACAGTCCGTACCGGCAGGGCGTAGCTGGAATCAGCACCAAGCACCCGGTCCGTAACATAAATGCGATCTTTTCCGGCAAGACATGAAAACGCGTCTTCCACAACCATATCGAACGTTTCTTCGTCGATTGGAATGTTATTCGGGGAATCCCAATCGATCTCTGCCTCGCTCTCCGCCCGCTTGACGGTCAATGTATCGAGCGGGCTACGTCCTGTCGACTCCGGACGGGTCCAAGTGGCGAGCGCACCATTTGCTGCTACGATTGCTTCGCGCCGGCGTATGGACTCCTCAATCATGAAACTGCGGGTTGGATTTCGGAACACGAGACTGCGGCTTCCCAGCCAATCAAGTTTATCGCTAAGTTCCATCCTTCTTCTCATCCTCTTTTTAGATCTACTCCGCAGTGAACAGCGGGCAAGAAATCATAGCTCACATCGTTGAAAATTTAAAACAGCTCATGATCGCAATCAGTGCACCGTGAGAGCGCTCTACAAAGTGAAAGAGGCCCCGCAGGGCCTCCTTCGAACTAGTGGTTGTGTGGGTGGCTGAACTTACGGAAAACTGTAGGAGAAACCCGCTTCCACTTGCGGGTCCGTGGTGGTGAACGTAGCAGAAATGTAGAACTCGAACGGATTGAAATCGAAATCCATCTTCACATACTGGGAACTAAACCCGAATGGGAGCACGACAAGCGTCGTTTTACTCGTGAACGTAATTCCGTTCAGCTCCGCGGTCATGCTGACCCACACCGTTCCAGAAAACGACGGATATATTGGGAAATCCCCACCAAGTTTGCCGGTTAACGACGGCCCGTTATCACCAATCGTCGTATCAAGGAACGCTATTTCAAATGAGAGATCTTGTGAGGAAAATCCGAATGGAAGCAGGTCAAGGATCGTAGTGCTCTTTATCGACCCCGGCCCAGCAGCGAACGACAACGTACCGGTGAGGGTGGAAGTGAAGCTGGGATATATCCCTACCCACAGTTTCAACTGGCCAGAGGAGCTCAGAAAACCATCGTCACTCGTGACAGAAAACAGATCAGCATCGGCATAGATATCCATTGAACTGAACGATAGTGGCAGAATCCCAAGGTATATTTCGCCTCCCAATGTTACCATTCCAAGGGAGTATTCGCTCCATAACATTCCATTACCGCCGGGGGTGGGATAGATGTCGAAATCGGTTGATCCTCCCAACTTGAAGTCGCCCGAGGTAAGCGATACTTCCGAATGCAGAGCAATACCGAACGTCTGAAGGATCGTCACCCTTCCCCCAATACTTCCGGAAATGCTCACATCCTGAGCGCAGGTCAAACTGGTAATTGCGAAAAGAACAAAGATAACCACACTTATTAACCGGATCCGCATTGTGTGAACCTCCTCCGTATGATCTACGTGGAGGTTACCGAGTCATATCGGTCTCCGCCCACACGCAGGTCCGTGGATGGTTATCAATTACGCACAATAAATAGGGACAATTGTCCTATGTCCCGAATATCCGGTCTCCGGCGTCCCCAAGCCCAGGGAGTATATAGCCGTGATCGTTCAACCGCCGGTCGAGAGCAGCAGTATAAATCGGAACATCCGGATGGGCAGTGGAAAGTGCCGTCACGCCCTCCGGAGCAGCAACCAAACACAGAAATTGAATCTTTTTCGCCCCTTCCCGTTTGATGATATTGACTGCCGCCACGGCACTACCTCCGGTAGCTAGCATCGGGTCAACAAGGATCACCTGCGCGTGTGGAAGCTCAGGGGGAAGCTTGGTGTAGTATTCCACCGGTTCGAGGGTTTCAGGATCGCGATAGATCCCGATGTGACCTACCTTAGCCGTCGGGATCAGGTTCAACACTCCACCGAGCATCCCAGTACCAGCGCGCAAAATCGGCACAAGAACAACCGGCGTAGCCAGCACCTTTCCAACCGTCCGCTCAAGCGGGGTTTCCACCTCCACCTCCCGCACCGGGTAGTCGCGGGTGATCTCGTAAACCATGAGTGCGGTCAGTTCCTCCAGCATAAGACGAAAACTGTGATTGTTAGTAGTTTTATCGCGCAAACGGGTGAGCTTGTTCTGTATCAACGGGTGATCGAGGATATGAAGGTTGGTCATCGTTTCCTTCCTTTTTACACTTTACCCTGCTGCCTGAAACTCCATTTTTGGGGATTATCGCGGTCCGAGCCCCAGCTCGCAACCAACCCCATCGTAATCGCCATCTCACTTGACAAATGAGAAATTAAGCGCTAAAGTGCAGGTGGTTCGGCAGTCGTTCTAATGCGCACCACTTTGTTGATGTCGGTAGAACGTTCTGCCCCGATTGAACGTAGCAGCAAGGGGGTGAATGCAGCATGGCAGAGCGTGAAACCGGCACCGTCAAGTGGTTCAACGCCACCAAGGGATATGGGTTCATCACGCGTGATCAAGGCGGCGACGTCTTTGTTCACTACAGCGCCATCCAGGGTGAGGGCTACCGCTCTCTCGAGGAAGGACAGCGTGTAGAGTTCACTGTTACCCAGGGCGATAAAGGCCCACAGGCCCAAGATGTAGCAAAAATAGCTTAAAACCCCGATATTTTCGCCCGCGCCGGTTTAACCCCGCGCGGGCTTTTCTTTTTCCGGTTCCGACCATAAAATCCACAGAAATTCTCACGAGGGGGCGACATGGGGCTCAGCTGTGGGTTGATCGGTCTTCCCCAATGCGGAAAGACAACCATCTTTAACGCAATTACCGCCGCCGGAGCGGAGGGCTACACCACTGAGATGAACCGCGCCGTGGTGAACGTGCCTGACCCGCGAATCGGGGCACTGGTTGAGCTGTATCATCCGCCGAAGGTCGTCCCAGCGACGCTCGAGGTGGTGGATATCCCAGGCCTCGCGGAGGGATCGACCGCGACTGAGGGGCGTGGAACGCGCCTCCTTTCCCACTTAAAGGAGGTTGATGCCCTCCTTCATATCGTTCGTTGCTTTGAAGATCCCAACGTCCCGTTCATTCACAACACGATCGATCCGGCCCGCGACGTCGAAACGATCGATCTCGAGATGATGGTCGCCGACTCCCGCACACTGGAACGGAAGATCGAGCGGTTGGCAAAACGGGTCAAGGCCGGGGACAAGGACGCGACGCGAGAGAGCGCAACCTGCTCCCGTGTGCTCGCCGCGCTGAATGACGGGATCCCAGCCCGCCGCCAAGGGTTAAGTGCACAGGAGCGTCGAGACGTACTCGACTGCAACTTAGTATCCCTCAAACCGGTTCTCTACGTCGCCAATGTAAAATCAGTCGACGACTTTGAAAACGAGTATGTGAAGTCGCTCGCTGAAATCGCGGGCAAGGAGGAAGCGGAGATGGTCGCGATCTGTGGAAAGGATGAGGCCGAGATCGCTGGACTCGACCCAGCGGAGAAGAGCGAGCTTCTCGAGCTTTTGGGGCTTGAATCCCCAGCGATCGAACGCCTGATCCACGCCGCCTACCAAACTCTCGGGCTCATCAGTTTCTTCACCGCC
>CAZZJU010000035.1:0-14732 GCA_964654805.1 uncultured Thermotogae bacterium
CAATCCCACGACCGCACCATCCGTAACCAGCAACAACCACGGATTTACCCGCGACCAACAGGTTTGTCGCCCGCATAATCCCGTCCCACACTGATTGCCCGGTCCCATAGCGGTTGTCGAACAAGTATTTCATTCGTGCGTCGTTAACCGCGAACATCGGGATACGTAGAGCCCCTCTTTCGCCGAGGATTTTCAGTCTTCTCACCCCGGTGGTTGTCTCTTCACACCCTCCCAGAACAGGAAAATCACATGTTTCATGCCAGAGTCCGGTCAGATCCCCGCCGTCATCCAATAGGAGGTCCGGCTTTGCTGCGAGGACGGCCCGGAGATGGGCGCGGTATTCATCAGCTGAGATCCCTCGCCGGGCATAAACTTCGATCTTGTCCTCCTCTTCCAAAGCGGCAGCAACGTCGTCCTGGGTGGAGAGGGGATTGCTTCCCGTGATGAACACCTCCGCCCCGCCGTCACGCAGGAGAATCGCGAGGCGGGCGGTCTTTGCCTCAAGGTGGATGCTCATTCCGATGCGATGGCCGGAGAACGGTTTTTCCGCAAGAAATTGTTTTTCCAGTCGGGCAAGGAGTGGCATGTGGGTTACAGCCCACTCGATCTTTCTCCTTCCGGACTCAACTAGATGCGATTTCATAACCCTCTCCTTGCAGGCTTAAATAGATTCCTACCAGTATGATCATCGCTCCGATCCCTTTCAACCATGTTGCTCCCTCACCTAGGATGAGATAGGCGAGGACGGTCGCCCCGATCGGCTCTCCCAAGGTGATAACAGCCACCGTACCGGCTGGCAGGTAACGCAGTGCCCAATTGAGCGTTCCATGGCCGAGAAGCTGCGGACCGACGGCAAGGAGGACAAGGTAGAGGTAGTCTACGCTAGAGAATCCAGTAAGAGGGGAGCGGGTGATGAGAGCACCGGCGAGCAGGATGACCGCCGCAGTCCCGTAGCTGACTGTCAAATAGGGAAGAAGCTGCATACGGGGACGGACGCGCCGCCCGAGGATTAGGTAGCCCGCCGCCATCACTGCCCCACCGAGGGCGAGAAGGTCTCCGATCAACGCCTCTCCAGATATCTGCATATCTCCCCAGCCGATGATCGCCCCTCCGGTTACTGAAAGGCAGATACCAACGATGAGACCGGCCCGTGGCCGCTCACCTAGAAACGCCCATGCTCCAATTCCAACGAAGATCGGACTTGTATCTACGAGCACGACTGAACTCGCCACGGACGTCTTCTCGAGGGACGCGATCCAGAGGATGAAATGGAACGCGAGGAAGATTCCGCTTCCCATAGCGATGTGCTTGTCATGAACCCGAGGTCTGTCCACGTTTAGGCGGGCGAGCCCGAACGGAGAGAGGAGGAGAACTGCCACTCCGAGACGCCATGCAGCAAGAGATAAAACCGGAATTCCTGCACTGAGACGGATGAGAATCGCACCAAATGACATAGCGACAATCCCGATAGGGATTAGTGGATAAAGCAACCGGCGGGGAGTCATCCCTCCAAAGCAAGACTGCGGATCTTAGGAAGAGCTTGTCGCGCCGCAGCTATTCCCGCTTCGATGCCGTTCTTCACGTCACTGTAACGGGGAGGATCGGGAGAAAAGTCAGGTTGTATAAGTAAATCAGGTGGATAAGCTTCCATGGTCAACGTGCTCAGACGTTTTTGGAATATAGTCGACATTTGAAACATAATGGCAAGCACATGAGGATGGAACCGCTCCCGTGCCCCCTCCCGGGCAAGCGTTTTGGTAATTCCAAGGAAGCGCTCGCGCAGGTCGGGGATAGTCACTCCGGCGATCTGAACCTCCTCCGGTCGGACGAGGACGTCAACCGCAATGACCACATCGGCTCCCAGTCGTCGTGCTACGTCCACCGGTACAGGATCGGAGACACCACCGTCGATCAAAAACCGACCGTCGAGCCGCACTGGAGAGAACAGACCGGGCACTGATTCGCTCGCTCGGATTGCTAGCGCAAGGTCACCCTTTGTAATCGGGTAGGGTAGACCAGTTTCGAGATCGGTGGCTACAGCTGCGTAGGTGATCGGCAAATCTTCGATACGGGTATCGCCTACCAACTCTCGTATCATGCGCAGGACGCGCTTGCCGGAGCTCCAGCCAGACCAGGGAAACGTGGGGAATAAGGCTTTGACCACTTTGCCGAAGTTGAGAGAACGCCACGCCTTTTCCATCTCTTCTACCGATACGCCAGCAGCGTATGCCCCTCCGACTTCCGCTCCCATGCTGGTGCCAACAATCACGTCGGGAACGATTCCGCTCTCTTCCAATACCTTCAACACACCGACGTGTGCCGATCCCCGCGCCCCACCACTGCCTAGGACAAGCCCGATCTTTTTGTCCCTCAACTTACGATCACCATGCTTATCCTATCACATTACGATTGCCTAACCAAACAAGCGCAGCGCCACGGTAATCCGCGGCGCTGCGTCATTCTATCGAATCCACTCTTTTTAAGCGCTGATTGCTCCCACCGGACACTGATCGACGGCATCCTGGATGCAAGAGGCGTTCAGGTCAGCACCGTCTTTTACCTGTGCTTTTCCGTCCGGCCCGATTTCAAACACATCTGGGCAGACCTGGCTGCATATTCCGCAAGCGATGCAAAGGTCTTTGTCCACTTTCGGATCGGCCATTTACGTTCCTCCTTCAAATTAAGATGTTTGGTGTAGCAAATATACCACACAAACACGAACAAGGCCAACCCTTGGCGAAGGATCTGTATTCCGGTATATTACTAAAATCAAACTACCCTCCCGGGAGGTAAAGGATGAAGAGAGTTATCCTTATCGGAATCGGTTTGCTACTATTGATTGCGCCGCTTTTAGCAGCGGATGAGCTACAGGATTACATCCAGAAAGGACTTTCCATCTTCCAAAACGAAGATGTAGTAGTAACTACTCAGAAGGAGCTGCAGGCGGGTATCGATGCGTTTCTTGCTGCGTACAAAATTGATCCGAGTAATAAACTTGTGTTGAACAAGCTCTCGCAATGCTATTACACCCTGGCAGATGCATTCCTCACCGATAAGGATGCGCAGCTCGCCGCGTATGTGAACGGGCAGCGATACGGTGAAGAGAGCTTGCGTGCCGATCCAAAGTTCGTTGCTGTGGAGAAAAAAGATGGGTTCATTGCAGCGGTCAAACAGGAAACGGACATTCGCGCCCTTTACTGGACTTACGCCAACTGGGCGCGTAAAGATGAATTCGATAAACTAGGAGCGATCTTCCGCAACGATCCGCCCAAGCTCGTCGCGTTGATCGAACGGGCGTTGGAAGTCGATCCGAGCTACTTGGTTTACGGCCCCTATCGCTCTCTTGGTGCGTTCTGGGGTGGCCTTCCCCGTATGCCTGCGGGTACTTATCGGAAGAATCTGAAGAAAGCGAAAAGTTACCTGTGCAAGGTTGTCGACGATCCGGAGATATGCTCTGATTGCTCCGATTGCCCGGTTGATCCGTCAGTGAATGATTACTTCGAGAACCGTCTGTTTTACGCGGAGTACTATCTGATGGAAGCGGGGAAATGGGAGCGGGCGAAACAGGTTTTGGAGGAGATCATATCTGCAGATCCTGGGGATGTGTACGTGCTTTATAACCCGCTCTGTCAAAAACGGGCGAAGAAGTTATTGGAAGAGGTTAACAAGCATCTGAAGTAGTTTTCTGGACTAAAAGCCGCGGGAATTATTCCTTCCCGCGGCTCTCTTCACTCTAACGAGGGAATCTCCTGTGGGTGTTCTCCGTGACGGCGTGCCAAAACAAGTGAAAACAGCTTTTCAAAATTCGCGTGTGCCGCGCTCATGAGATCCGGTATTTCCGCGAACTTAGTTACCACCGGTTGGACGGGCTTTGTATCCCGCATTCGTAGGAAATTTGGGCTCAAAAGCCCACTGATTACAATTTCACAGCCGGTGAGCTCTCCGAGCACTCCTTTCAGCTTATTTGGATCAGCATGCTGCCTCTCCTCGGGCGAGCGATTGGGTTTTACCTCTATTAGTTCGTATGTCCCATCATCGAAAAGATCGTAGATCCGGAATTCGGAACAATCGCCGAAGTGCTTTCGGGGGATTACTCCGTCGTCGCATCCGATCGCTAAGCGCAACTTCCGTTTTTCTTCCATATCTCTCCTTTCCATCCTCTATGTAATAGCCCCTGTTGGACATGCAGAAACGCACGCTCGACAACCGCGGCAGCGGGCCTGATCAACGCTCGCTTTTCCGTCCCGGATTTCAATGGCGTTGAACGGGCAGGCGCGGGCGCAGTTGCCGCAGCCGAGGCATTTCTCCGGATCTATCCGCACACTGTGTACACTGATGGCTGTGGAACCGCGCCCCCTGGAGCTGCTCTGACCTTTATCCTGCCAGAAGCGGCCGAGGCGCCTTCTTCTCCCGATTCCGCGTCCTAATCCCCCTCCCCGCATAATCCGACCTCCTTACCTGCAACCGAGAAGTATACACAAACCGTATCCTCGCCTCGATACTTGTCAGTGTTCGAACTAGTTTCGTATACTTAATTTGCAGATTCGCCCAAAAAGGGAGCAAAAAATGGCTAATACGATTGGCATCCGCCGCGAAGATATGTACACCTGGGAGCGGCGTACTCCGCTTGTTCCCAAAGACGCGAAGGAACTCCAAGAGTCTCATGGGCTCAAGATCATCGTTCAGAGTTCTTCCAAACGTGTCTTCTCGGACGACGACTATCGCCGCGTAGGAGTCAAGGTACAAGACGACCTGTGTGATTGCCCAGTGATCTTCGGTATCAAGGAGATCCCGCTCGAAGCGCTTGAGCCGGACAAGACCTACATATTCTTCTCCCACACGATCAAAGGGCAACCATACAACATGCCGATGCTACGGAGGATACTCGAGCTTAACTGCACCCTGATCGACTACGAGCGGGTGACCGATGATAACGGCCGTCGGCTCATCTTCTTCGGAAACTATGCTGGTCTGGCCGGGATGATCGACTCTTTGTGGGCGCTTGGGAGGAGACTCGCGGCAGAGGGGATTAAGACCCCTTTCTCCAAGGTGAAGCGGGCCCTCGAGTATCCAGACCTGGAAGCGGCCAAGACCGAACTAAAGGCGATCGGGGAGACGATCGCCCAGGATGGACTCCCTGATAGGGTGACTCCCCTTGTCATCGGGTTCGCCGGCTATGGAAACGTCTCCCGCGGAGCGCAGGAGATCCTTTCCCTATTTCCGGTGGAGGAGGTCATGCCGGAGGACCTTCCGGAGCTGCGCGAGGGATCGGATCGGTGCGTGTACAAAGTTGTGTTCAAGGAAGAGGATATGGTCGAACCGATCGATCCGGATGCTGAGTTCGAATTGCAGGACTATTACACGCATCCGGAGCGCTATCGCGGTACCTTCGAACGGTATCTACCATACTTGGACGTGCTGATGAACTGCATATACTGGGAGCCTCGCTATCCCCGTCTTGTCACCAAGGAATGGATCAGGGCGAACTATCCTGGGGCACGGCTGCGGGTGATCGGGGACATCAGCTGTGATGTTGAGGGGGCGATCGAGGCGACGGTGAAGGCAACCGAGCCGGACAATCCGGTGTACGTCTACGATCCTGTGCAGGATAGCCCGATCGACGGAGTTGAGGGGGAGGGACCGGTGATCATGGCGGTTGAGATCCTGCCGACCGAGCTTCCCCGCGAGTCCTCCACGCATTTCAGTTCTGTCCTCAAAAAGTACGTTCCGGCGATCGCCGGCGCGGACTACAACGCCGAGTTCTCCGAACTTGACCTTCCTCCGGAGATCAAACGGGCGGTGATCGTCCACCGTGGGGGGCTTACGGCGGACTATCGCTATTTAGAAACTTTCTTACGAAAGGAGAACGCGTGAAAAAGGTGTTAGTGCTCGGTGCCGGCCTCGTTGCCGGCCCGCTCGTCCGGTACCTGCTCGGACAGGAGGGGTTTGAGGTGACGGTGGCGAGCCGCACCCTGAAAAAGGCGGAACGTCTGATCGGGGGCGCGGAAAACGGAGTGGCGCTCAAGCTCGACGTGCACGACGAGAAAACGTTGGGGGACCTTATCTCGGGTTGCGACCTCGCGGTGAGCCTCCTCCCCTATGTCTACCACCCGCTCGTCGCGCGGTTGTGCGTGGAACGCGGTAAGCCGATGGTGACGACATCGTACGTGAAGGACGAGATGCGTGCTCTCGACGGCGCGGCGCGGGACGCAGGCGTGATCCTGCTGAACGAGATCGGGGTCGATCCCGGGATTGATCACATGTCGGCGATGGAAGTGATTAACCGGGTCAGGGACAAAGGCGGGAAGCTCGTGAGCTTCTCCTCCTACTGCGGCGGGCTCCCCGCCCCGGAGGCGAACGATAATCCGTTTGGGTACAAGTTTTCCTGGAGTCCGCGTGGGGTCCTGCTTGCCGGGAAGAACTCGGCTCGCTACCTGAAGGACGGCGAGATAGTGGAGATCCCAGGGGAGGATCTCTTTGCCCATCACTGGCCAGTGGAGATAGAGGGGTTCGGTACGCTGGAAGGCTACCCGAACCGCGATTGCCTTCCCTACATCGATACCTATGGGATCCACGGGGTGGAGGGGATGTTCCGCGGTACCCTCCGCTATCCCGGTTGGTGCGAGGCAATGAGGAATATCGCCAAACTGGGGCTGCTGGACGAGACGGAGACCGACCTTTCTGGTTTGACGTTCGCGGGGTTCATGGGACGGCTGATCGGCAGAGATGGGCCTGCCAGCCCGGCGGATGTGGCCGCATTTCTCGGGATCCCGACTGATTCGCCCGTTATCGAAAAGCTCGAATGGCTCGGGTTGTTCAGCGATGAACCCCTCCCCGCCGACGTGCGGTCTCCGCTCGACGTGCTCGCCGGGGTGATGCTCCCCAAGATGCAGTATGCGCCGGGAGAGAGGGACATGCTCGTGATGCAGCACGAGTTCATCGTTCAGTACCCCGACCGCAGGGAGAAGATAACCGCTACCCTCGTCGATTACAGGATCCCGAACGGCGATTCCTCAATGTCCAGGTTAGTCGGACTCCCGGCGGCGATTGGGGCGAAGCTCGTTTTGACAGGCGAAATCAAGCTTACTGGAGTGCAGATCCCTGTCGTCCCGGAGATCTATAAGCCGGTGCTCGAAGAGCTCGGGTCAATGGGGGTCAAGTTCTCCGAGAAGAAAGAGGTGATCTCGGACTGACAGTGAAACTGGATTTTCCCCTCGGCGCAAGCGTCGAGGGGTTCTTCTCTGGTCGCGAGCCTGCGGATCAGGTACCCGTCATCAACGCCGCCCGTGGGATCGTCTCCCTAGGACTTGGGGTGGAGCTTTGGGGAAACCGCGGAGATGGGGATCCCGGGATATCCCGGGAAGAGATTGAGATCGTCAACGAGGTCTGCAAACCAGCGCCGTTCATTTCCCTTCACGCTTCACCGGATCATTGGAGCTGGGATCCGAAGGGACTGAAGGAGGAGATCTTACTGGCCCGGGCGGTCTCGGCGCGAACGCTAGTCCTGCACAAGGAGAGCTTAGGCCTTATAGCTCCTTCTTCGCGTCCCGATCTGCCCGCGATCCGTCGTCTCGCCGAGGCAGCGAAGAAGGTTGGGGTCCTCCTCGCCCTTGAGAACGGGCGGGATTCCATGTGGGCACTTGACCTCATCCTCGATGCCCTGGGAGACGATCCAGAAAAGACGAATATTGGGATCTGTATTGATCTCGGTCATGCACATATTTCACAGGATGCTGGCCGTCAACCGATCAGAAATTACCTGGAGCGCTACCAAGGACAGCTTGTTCACCTACATCTACACGACAACCGTGATGGCCGAGACGATCATCTGCCGCTCGGCAAAGGAAGTATAGACTGGAATGAGGCGTTGGCGGCAATCAAGAGCGTTGGGTACCGTGGACCGGCAGTGCTCGAAATTCACTCCCGTGGAGATACCCTTGCCGCCATTTCTCAATCTCGGGGATTGCTCTTCCGCATCGCAGATAAATTTAGCTAAGGAGCACCGGTAGGCTATATTTAGGATGGTTGGGCGATGAATACGTTACTGCTGGTGGGAATCATCATTGGGGCTGGGTTTACTCTGGGTGAAGTAGCGGAAAGGCTTAACCTTCCCCGTGTGACTGGATACATAATTGCTGGAGTCCTTCTCAATCCACGGGTGTTTCACTTTGTTCCCGCTGGGTTCATGCACGGGGTCGATCCGATTATCAATGTTGCGTTATGCGTTCTCACATTCGAAGTTGGAGGCACACTCGCTCTTGCACCGCTGCGAGAGTTGGGAAAGGGGATTGTATACATCGCGCTGGGAGAAGCTAGCTTTGCTGCGCTCGCAGTTGCAGTAGGGACAGCCATCACTCTACCATTTTTGGTCCATCTGCCGGGGCGAAGCTTCATCATCGCTTATCTCCCCATTGCTCTCATGCTCGGAGCGCTCGGTTCCCCTACTGATCCGTCTGCTACATTGGCTGTGATCCACCAGTACAAAGCACGGGGACCGGTTTCATTCAGCATTATGGGAGTGGCAGCTCTGGATGATGCATTCGGAATCATAAGCTTCAGCATGGCTGGCATAATCGTAACGGCGCTTACAGCACATTCAGTCCTGCACGCCTCAGCTGTGCTTGAACCGCTACTCGATATCGGCGGAGCCATACTTGTCGGGGTCTTGGCCGGCGCCGCGTTTTATTTCCTTTCCCGGATGCTTCACCGCCTGCCTGAGGGGTTTTCCATTGTCCTCGTACTCGGCATTCTTACCTTAAGTTACGGATTGGCAAGCTTCTTCGACGTGGACGAGCTATTAACGACAATGACAGTCGGGATCACTGTTGTCAACATTGGGCGCGAACGCGATCGGATATTCCGGTTACTCGAGGACTATATCGAGCCCATAGTCTTCGTCCTTTTCTTCACAATCAGCGGGATGTACCTGGATTTCGACATCTTATTCCGGTTTTCCCATCTGGTGGCGCTGTTTGTCATATTCCGAGCGGTTGGCAAGCTATCAGGAGCGTATGTCGGTGCCAGTTTGGCCCGCACTCCGACTGCGGTACGCCGCTACACCGGATTGGGTCTGATCCCGCAGGGAGGGATCGTTATCGGCCTTGCCCTGCTTGCCCGCCAGGAAACCGGACCTTCTGTGATGAGCGACATCCTGGTTAGTGTGATTATCGTAGCGACGATCATTCATGAGTTAATCGGTCCGTTGGTGTCCAAATTCGCACTTTACAAAGCGGGCGAAATCCCTCAGCAGTTGGAAATGCCTCGGGAATAAACCGGGGAGTTCCTTTCTGTTTTATAATCCTGTATACTGAATTCGGAGGTGACACGATGGGTATACGCTCGCTCTTTGTGATTGGAGTAACGTTGTTGCTCACTGCTTCAGTGGCGGTATTGGGGCAGGAGATCGTCCCGCCGAATGATACGGGATACTCAGCCCAGGAACTCGCCATTCTTGTTCCAGCGATTGCTAAGCTGGATAAAGTGCTCAACGATTATACCCTCGGTTCGGGGCGTTACTTCTCACCAAACGAGTGGAACAGCTTAGATTTCGCGGAGTACACAGCCGGAGTGCTCTCCCGGCTTGGGTACAAGACAAAAATCGTTTCCGCTGCAGATTGGCCCAACGGAACGCACGTGTGGGTCCTTGTGGCGATACCTCTCTCCGACCGTGACGCATGGCTGCCAGTGGAAGCATCACCAGCTCAGGGGAAACGCCAGTGGCGACTTGGGACAATCCCTCGTTATACTGATGACTCCGGTAAAATGTGGTTCGATTCTCGTTACACCAAATTTGATAACGAGGTAATCCTCCCAAAGAACGTTCCGCCAGTCGCTCGGATACGCGCTGTCCCCACTGATGTCGTCACCGGACGTAAGGTGACGTTTCTCGGAGTGACTTCATATGATCCTGATGGCGAAGTGCTGTTTTACTCCTGGAACTTTGGTGATGGGAGTACTGCTAAAGGCAGGAGCGTGGAACATGCTTTTACCAAGCCTGGTACTTACACTGTCGTTCTCACTGTGACTGACAACCGGGGAGCTACGGCGAGCACGAGCAAAGAGTTTTTGGTACGAGAACCGGGGGAGTTTGCACCACCCTCTGGCAGTAGCAGCTGTCCGTGTCATAATCACTGAAGCCATTGACCATTAAAGCATTTTTAATTGCGTTTTTGTTGTGCTTTCAGTTCTCACTCGCGGCAACGGGCACATCGTACAACATCGATTTACAAGTGGATTTCGCCTCTGGCAGCTTTACCGGTGTAGAACGAGTAGTGTTTGACAATACTAGTTCATCCAGATTATATGAGTTGTTTTTTCGACTGTATCCCAACGCGAGTGAACTCTACGGGAATGGCGATCTTGTCGTCGATACGGTACAGATAGACGATCAAACGGTCTCATGTACCACGTTCAGCGACGATACCGTACTTCTGGTTGCGCTTCCTACGCCGGTCGATCCCGGAGATAAAACCGTCGTCGATTTTTCGTTTCACGGTAGATTAACCGATTGGCGCCGCCATCAGAACGGAACTTCTGCGGGTGATTACGGGATCTATGCTGCGTCTTCCTTCGCGATGACCATGGCGGAGTGCTATCCAATGCTTGCTCCTTACGACAAGGAAACAGGATGGGATTTGGATCGAGTAAGTGCGGTCGGAGACGCAGTTACAAGTGAAACTGCTGATTACTTAGTTACCGTTACAGTGGATAAAGGGCTTGCCGTTGTTACTTCCGGTGATAAGGTGAGCGAGAAATCAATTGGGGGAAGACAGCGCTATTCATTCATCGGCAAGGACATTCGCGACTTTATGATCGTAGTGGTTAGCGGATACGAAGAGCGAGAGAGGGCACAAGATGGGATCATTATCCGGACGAGCTTTCTTCCCAAACACAGTGACGCTGCTGATAGGGCTCTTTCCCTTGGACAAAAGGCAATCTTCCTGTACGGGGATCTGTTCGGAATGTATTATGGCCAGGAGGTCGATATCGTGGAAGTTCCGCTCAACCGCGCTGCCGGAGTAGAGTATCCGGGACTGATTCTTGTTGGTGAATCATATTGTGAAAATCCCTACGATCAATTTTTTGCCATTATTATTGCCCATGAAATGGCACATCAATGGTGGTACGCGGCGGTAGGAAACAATGTAACTGAAGAACCGTGGCTTGATGAGGCCCTTGCTACGTACAGTTCTATCATTTTCATCGAACGGGAATGGGGAGCAAAACCGGCACGTTCCGTTCTCTCCACGTGGGAGAAACGTTACCATCAGGCTAAATCCGCTTACCCACAGCTTTCCGTGGGAGCGCCGGTCTACCTTTTTCCGAATTCCTCTATATACAGCGCGTTTGTCTACGACGGAGGAGCAGAGTTTCTCGATGAAGTACGCCATAGGATCGGCAATAACGCCTTCTTCTCCGCTCTTTCCGGATACTATCATGATCTTTCAGGGAGCATTGCCCACCGTGCTGATCTTATCCAGCATTTTGAGCGCGCATGCGGCTGTGGAATCGGCGACCTCATCGCCCGTTATTTCACCGCCAACTTACATTGACGGTCCGTGCGCGAAACTTTCCCACGCACGCCGTGTACGTTTGGCAAAGGAGGGATTTCTATGGTCAAATGGAAATCAATTATCGGTCTGGCATCGGTCCTGTTGTTCGGCTTCCTCCTCTACGGGGCGGGAACGACGGGATCCGACACGACTTTGTTCTCTCAAAATTACTATCTCATTTCAATTGGGGCGGTGAATGTTCAAATCTCCACACTGGTTCAGACAGCGCAATCCAACGGTTATGCCATCATTGTACGTAGTGGAGATGAGGTGAAGCGGTATCGCGGAGATAAACCTACAGATGAAAGTGAAGCAACGCTGATAGCCTGCGAACACTTGCTGTATGTGGACGACGGGCAGTTTCTGTTACGAGTGAACGGGGAGGATTATGATTACACTGTCCGACCAGGTGGTGACCAAAATTACTCATTGGTCATCGTGCCCCACCGCGATCTTCCGCTTGTGGACACATTGACGAAGGTCATGAGTTCCCTTCAACGGCTGGGAATCGTGGGCTCCGAGGTGAACATGGAGTTCAAATCCTTCCCGCAGAAAGCGGAGAAATCTCCTGCTCCGCCGGAAGGAGTAGCGATCGATTCAGGACTGTACGCCCTGCAAGTGGCTCCCGATTGGTTCACTGCTGCTTCCGCAGCTGGGATTAAGCGAGTTGGATTACGGGTTGAAGTGATAGCAGAGAAACTTCCGGGCGGACAGATTCCGGAGGAGTTTCGACAGTATATCGAGAGTGAGACCGACTCGTTGGCGAAACTGCTCCTTCCAATCAGCGACCTCGTTGCGTTGGCTAAATCCCCAGCGATTGGATACCTCCGGCCGCCCTATCGGCCACAACCGGCGGTTCCATAAAGGGGGAAAAGATGAGACGGATTTTGGTTTTCATCTTTATCGTGGGATTGATGTGGACGGCTGCTGTTGGCGCCTCTCAGTTGACCGTAGGGATAGATCAGGCGACAAAAGCCGAGTGGAATGATTTTGTTGCGTCATTCAGCGCTGAAACCGGTGTCAAAGTTATGCTCCAGCCGTATCCCGCGAGCAATTTAGGGCAACATATCGTCCTTTCCGGAATCTCTCGATCGGGAAATATGAATCTGGTCATGGTTCACAAATCCTGGGGGACGAGTTTGTCCCGGTACCTGGTAGATCTCGGCCAATATGAGAAAGAAATCACGGCAAGCGGAGCATCACCGGTTTACGTGAATGGCCGACTGCTTGGGGTATGGATCCCGTTTGCGTCGGATTGGTTCCTCGGCGTTATTTCTTGGCCGGATGATCGACAGGCAGCCTTGGCGCTTCTCAAAGCACTGGGAGGCGAATCCAGCGGCACATCATCTAGTCAGGCCGCCAATGTAAGCCCATTGTCAGTGATTAAGACATTTACTACGAAGAAAACCTCGCGGATTGAGCACAACCCGAAGCTTGATGGCTCCCTGGAGGTACTATTAGATGCAGCGAAGGCGACAGTCGGAGCGATGGCGGCTGAGGTAATCGGGAAACTGCCGTCGTCGGTTCAGACCGCCCTTATCGGGTTGGCTAGAGTTTACGGAATACCGTTTGACGCCAAAAACGGTGAAGTAACGGTAGTTATTGAATCGCGCAATCCATACAGCACCGCGAGCAGCGTGGCCGCTCTCGGAGTGAGCAGAAGTGCGATCAAAACGTCATCTCGGCTGGTCAAGGTTAAGATTTCCCTTTCCGAGCTTCCCACTTTGGCACAGCAAGTAGCCGGAGTGGCGTTCATCCGTCCTCCGTATAAGCCGTATCCATTAGCGGTTAACGGGGAGGGAGTGGCAGCGATCGGAGCAGACGCGTATCACGCTGCCGGTATTACCGGAAGCGGAGTTAAAGTAGCGATTATTGACCTTGGGTTTGCTGGTCTCTCCCAAGCGCAGGCACGTGGCGACATCCCGTACTCCGTAGTTCAGAAAGACTTCACCGGTACCGGCCTCACCACCGGGATCTCGCACGGAACCGCGGTTGCTGAAATCGTGCACGAAGTTGCGCCGGGAGCCAAGCTTTATCTTATTAAGATTGCTGATGAAGTCGATCTTGACGAAGCGGTGACTTATTGTCTCAACAATGGGATCAATATTATCAATCATTCCCTCGGTTGGTACAACACCAACTTCTACGACGGGACTGGGACGATCGCTGACATTGCCAAACGCGCGATCCAAGGCGGAATCTTGTGGGTTAACGCCGCCGGTAACGAAGCACAAAACCACTGGGAAGGCACTTTCACTGACGTAAACTCCGATTCTTGGCTCGATCAACCGATAACCTTCTACGCCACTGCTGGATCGTACGTTGTTATCTACATGACTTGGAATGACTGGCCGCAAGCATCGAGCGATTACGATCTCTATTTGTACGGACCGGGAAATAACCTCGTTACCTCATCGACCAAGCATCAGACAGGAACCGAGGAACCAACCGAGTCGATCCAAACGACAGTCAGTACTACGGGAACGTACACGATACGCGTCAAGGGATCGGGATCGAAAAAGATAGAGATCTACAACCTCTATCAGCACCTCACCCCATCCGTTGCATCG
Source organism: uncultured Thermotogae bacterium (assembly GCA_964654805.1). Taxonomy (GTDB): domain Bacteria; phylum Bipolaricaulota; class Bipolaricaulia; order UBA7950; family UBA9294; genus S016-54. The sequence goes on from CAZZJU010000035.1 coordinate 14,123, forward strand.
AGCTCGATCCTCGCTCCGGGGAACGTTGCTGATGTAGTGACTGTAGGAGCGATCGACTGGGCCCATTACACCACCGGTCCAATCGAGCCGTACAGCTCACAGGGGCCAACAAACGATGGACGCGTCAAGCCTGATCTGGTGGCCCCCGACAATGTAACCACCGGAACCAGCCCGTACACTTCGTTCGCCGGAACATCGGGAGCGGCTCCAGAGGTTACCGGTGCGGCGGCCCTTCTGTTGTCGGCCAACCCATCACTCACTGAGGCACAATTGCGCGCTGAACTCCTTTCGCAAACCATACCGATGGGGTCTCAATATATCTACGGTCACGGTCGGCTCGTGCTCTCTTCCCCTACTGTGGCGAATCAGCCCCCGACTGCTGTGTTCTCCTTCAACCCCGGAGCTCCTCTTGTGGGGACTATAGTGACGTTCGATGCGTCAGCATCTAGCGATCCCGATGGGACAATCGTCTCTTACTCCTGGAATTTCGGGGATGGACAATCTGGGACCGGGGTCACAGTGCAACATACTTACTCCGTACCCGGCACTTACACCGTCCAACTGACGGTCGTCGATAACGACGGGGCGAGCGACTCGACTACTTACCAAG
>CAZZJU010000036.1:0-14592 GCA_964654805.1 uncultured Thermotogae bacterium
GATGATGAGTTGCGTGTTCTCTGGATCGATCTTTTCTACTTTTTTGAGAGTTGCATCGGCATCGTCGAGCTTGTCGGTGGTAAGATAGACTCCGGCAAGCTTGAGCATCACGGATACATCATCCGGCTTGAGTTCCAGAGCTTTCTTATACTGTTTTATTGCGGCGTCGTACGCTTTATTGCGCACTTCCATATCTCCTGCGCCGATATAAGCAGGTACGTATTTAGGATCCTTGTCGATTGCTTGGTGGAACCTCATATCCGCTCCCAGAGTGTCACCCCGGTCGGCAAGGAGTTTACCGTATAGGTAAAGGGCGGTGACATTATTCGGATCTAAGGAGAGGATACGGTTGAGGAAGTCCTCATCCGGATCGACTTCATTTAACGCCGCCATGTACGCGTCGATTGCTTTCTTCTTATAGTCGGTGATCTTCTTCTCCAGATCAGCGATCTTTTGTTTATCTTCATCTGTTTTATTTTTCTTGTCCTCGAGGGCCTTTTTGTCTTGTTCGGCCTTGTTCATCTTCGACTCGTAGATCCGGCCGATGTAATAGGAGATGTAGGGATCACTGGATGTGCCTTCCTGTTGAAGTTTCTTAAACGCGGCAAGCCCTTGATCTAGGTCTTTCTCCTGCTTTATGTACGCTTCGATTTCGGGGATTTTGATTTCAATGTTGGATTGGTCGTAAATTTTTTTGTACCAATCGGCAAACCGTTTATTCGTTTCGTCTTTAATGTAATCTTCCCGGACTTGGTCTTTAACCTCATCCAGTGTTGGGGTGTGGGCGGGTTTACGTCCGGTTAGTTTAATGATGTGATACCCGTAAGATGTCTTTACTATTCCACTGAGATCGCCCACTTTCTTGAGCGCGAATGCCGCTTTTTCAAACTCGGGTACCATCTTCCCGCGGGAGAACCAACCTAGATCCCCTCCTTTGTCCTTGGTGGAAGGATCCTGCGAGTACTTTTTCGCCAGTTCAGCAAAATCAGCGCCGTTCTTTAGTTCCTTTAAGATCTTCTCCGCCGTGGCTTTGTCGGAGACCAGAATGTGGGAGGCACGGATCTCCTCCGGCGTCTTGTACTTGGAAATGTTCTTCTCGAAATATGCTTTCAATTGGTCGTCAGTGGGGTTAATGTTGCCCACGACTTTTTGCTGAAGAGCCTTATCCCTCAGTTGCTGGGCGATCGAGTTCCGCATCTTTTCTTGAAATTCTTTAAGCGTTTCTCCTTGTGACTGTAGATAGTTCGCAAGTTGTGTTTCGGTAATGTTATATTTCTTTAGCAGATCGTTGTACTGTTTGTTATACGCTTCTTCGATATCATGCTTGGATACAGACACGTGATATTTTTTCGCTTGTTGGTTGAGAATTGCCTGCTGAATCAACCCTTGCAAAGCTTGAGCTTTAAGTCGCAGGTGCAGGAGAGCGCCGTGAGCACCGGTAAATAGAGTGCTCGTGTTCTGCCCAAACTGTTTGTAAAATTGTTCGTATTGTTTTTGCAGATTGAGTGCTGCTTGATCCAAAGCCTCACGGGTGATTTTTGTCCCATTAACGATCGCTGCTACGCCTTCCTTGTCAGAGGTAGTGTGGTGTAAGACTCCCGCTTGATTTAGCCCAAATAGCCCCACTCCTCCAAGGAGGAAGGCGATGACAATCGCCCATATGATTCCTTTCCGATAGCGCAAAAAGAACTGATACATAGAAAAGTCACTCCTTTAAAAAATCAATCGCGCGAAGATGGTACCTGCTCCGTCGACTGTGAGCAAGATTTCCCCTTACCCTCCTTCTTCTTCCCGAGAGGGGAGAGGAAAACGCGGGCGAATAGCGAAATGGATTGCCGTTTTTTCTTCCTCTCCGATGATTACGCTGGCGAAACCGGGGGTGAAGTAAAGATCGACACCGCTTGTCGCTAGGTATCCGCGAGCGATGGCAATGGCTTTCACTGCTTGGTTTACCGCACGCGGCCCGATCACCTGCAGGTGAGCCTCTCCGGTTTCACGAATTCCGTTGGCGATTGCTCCTGCCGTTGCGCTAGGATCGGAGTGCGATGAGACTTTCAAAAGCTGTTCCATCTTTTCCCTCCTTTATTTCGCGCTTTGGGTAAACTGTGTCTGTCGAATTACATTCACTTTGATCTCTCCCGGGTAGTTCAGCTCCTCTTCGATTGCGCGGGCAATGTCGTAGGCAAGCTTGGCCGCCACTTCGTCACTCGCACGGTCGGGATGGACCATTACTCGAACTTCACGGCCGGCCTGCAAGGCGTACGCCTCCTGCACGGCAGGGAAGGATCGACACAGGGCCTCGAGATCCTTGAGACGTTGTATGTACCGTTCAAACGTCTCATGCCGCGCCCCGGGCCGTGCCGCTGATAGGGTGTCCGCAGCTTGGATGATGACGTCGAGGACACTCTCCGGGTCGACGTCTTCGTGATGAGCAGCAATTGCGTGCACCACAACGGCTTTTTCCCCGTAACGGCGTGCGAAGTCGGCGCCGATCAGGGCGTGCGGCCCTTCAACCTCATGATCGACCGCTTTTCCGATATCGTGTAGTAGTCCAGCCCGCTTCGCGCTTACCGGGTCTATGCCCAGCTCTTCCGCTAACATTTTAGCGATCCAGGCAACCTCGATCGAGTGGGCAAGTTGGTTTTGCCCATAGCTTGTCCGATACTTCAATCGACCGAGGAGAGCGGTTAACTCGGGATGAAGGTCTATCCCTAGATCAAAAGCAGCCTTACGCCCTTCTTCTTTGATCTGTTCAGCCAACCGGGCTTTGGCGCGCTGAATCTTCTCCTCGATCTGAGCCGGATGGATACGGCCGTCTTCGATCAAGCGCGTGAGAGCGAGACGAGCCACTTCGCGGCGTAGAGGATGAAAGCTTGATAGCACGACCATTTCCGGTGTGTCATCCACGAGGAGTTCCACCCCGGTGAGAGCCTCAAACGTCTTTATGTTTCTACCTTCTCGCCCGATGATTCTCCCTTTGAATTCCTCGGATGGTAGAGGAACAGAGCTTACCGCGTTTTCTTCGATATACTCTCCGGCGTAACGTTGCACCGCGGTTGCGAGTATCCGAGCTGCGCGTTGCCGTGCCTCTTCCTTGGCACGGCGCTCCACCTCTTCCACCTTGCGTGAAAAATAGCGTTGTGATTCCGATTCGACCAACTTTAACAGGTGTTCCTGCGCTTCTTTTTCGGTCCAGCCAGCGATCCGCTCCAGTTGCGCCTTGCTTTCGGCGAGAAGACGTTCCCCTTCTTTCTTCAACCGCTCTAATTCCTCTTCGTCAGCGCGAAGAGAGTCTTCAATCCGTTCGAGATAGGTTGACTTCTTCCCTAAGCGATCCTCGCGTCTGAGGATTCGCTCTTCCATACGGGCGAGTTCTTCTTCACGGCGCTTCGCCCGTTCCTCGAGCTCCTCGCGCATTTCTTGTATTTTCTGACGGGCTTCGAGGAGCTTCTCCCGCTTAAGTTGTTCCGCCTCCTCCTGCGCAGCCGCGATGATCTCTTCTTCCTTCTTCGTACGCGGTATGCGTCCGATAAGGTATCCGAGGACCACGGCGGCGATGATCCCAACACCAAGACCAATATATCCAATCATATCATGTCACTCCTCTTCTTTTCATCAAGCTCACCCATTATACCCGTTTCCCAAAGACGCGCAGAGCGGCGGGGAGGAATAAAAGACTGAACAAAAGGGTGAACCCGATACCGAGGAGAGCAGAATCCCCGAGAAAACGGAGGCCTGGAGTGCGGGCGATGAGCAGACTGCCGAATACAAGCATTGTAGTGAGCGATGTAACAATCAACGCCATCGCAGTTTTCTGCCCACTTCGTTCGATCGCGCCTTCCGGATCGATTGTTCGTTCTTCGAGGTAACGGTGGATGAGGTGAATGCCATTATCCACTCCAATGCCAATTAAGAGAGGGGAAATGGTGATGTTGATGAAGTTGAAAGCGATCCCCATAAGGCGCATTCCGGCGAGCATCCAAATGTAACCGAGCACAAGAGGGGATCCGGCGATAAGAGCGCGGATCACTCCACCCATGCTTCGCCACAGTGTGATCCCGATCAACACGAGCGCGATGATTGTGGAGAGGAAGAAGTCACGCCGCATAAGGCGTTCCAGCTCGGCGACAACCAACGGCATCCCGAAATAGTGATGAGCGAACGAGGCGGCGTAAGCATCGAACGCTTTCAGATTTTCTGGCTCATATATCTGGGGACTCATTCGCGCTTGGATGATATACTCACCGTCGGCGGTGATGTAACGCGCTTGTATTCCTGTGGGAAGGCTCTTGAGAATGTCGCGCAACAGCGTATCGACCGGTGGAAGGTCTCTGAGTTGACGCAGGTTTTGATCGAGAGTGGTAAGGGCTTTTTCTAAGGCGGTTATCTTTTCGTGAGCTTTCTGTACATCGAGTGTTTTGAGTTTATCTTGGATCTGTTTTAGTTCAAGCTGTATTTCCCGACTTTTCTGTGCGATTCCTTCATCTCCGTTAAGCAATGTGAAGTACTGAAGCAGTGAAAACTGTGCGAGAAGCGTACGAATTTCGACGGAAGTTGTATTCTTCTCGGTTATGCTTTTGTCAAGGAGTGAGAGTTGTTTGATGTATGATTGTATGTTGAGGCTTTTTAGGATCTTTTGTTGCTCGGATAAGTTCACTGGCAGCAAATCACGAGCTGATTCTACTGACTCCACCAAATTGCTTTTGGAAAGGTGTTCTACAATATTATTCAGCTCTTTCTCTGTTTTTGCGAAGAACGTGAAATAGTCCCCTATTTTTGTACTACCTGCCCCGAAATGTTGGAGGATCTCGTTCACTACTTCTTTACTCTTTACATGAGGAATGAGATCTAAACTTGAGAATCGAAATTGTGTATGGGCGGCTTGAAAAGCGACGAAGAACGTGAGGATACAGATGATAGTGAAAATCGCTCGTCCCTTTTCTGAAACAAACCGGAAGTATCTCGCAAAATGCGGGGCGTAGTTGGTCACTCTCTCGTGGTGATGAAAGCGAAACAGGAAGTGCGATAGGGTAAGGAAAGTAGGGACGAGGAGGATGGTAGTTATAAATGAGATGAGAACCCCGACGCTTGTGATTACCCCCATCTCGAAGAGTGCACGGGACCGAGATGTGAGCAGGCCCACGAACACGAGCGATGTGGTGAGAGCCGCAGCGAGCGAGGCGTCTCCTTTACGCATTATCGCCGTGTAAAGAGCACGATTGAACGAACTCCCTTTCTGTCTTTCTTCTGCATAACGGGCTATGAGGTGGATGCCGTAGTCTATTCCCAGTCCGAGCACGAGTGCTGGAAGGAAGGTGGTTATCAGGTTGAACCCTCCAACCGAGAACTTCGCCCAGGCCATGGTGAGGATTAAACTGATAACAAGAGGGAGAAGGGCTATAACTGTATAGAAAAACGACCCGAATGCGGCAAAAAAGATGATGAACACGCCCACTGACGATATTATCGATGTGCGTTGCATGTCTGAGTTGATCACAGCATTCATTTCGGTGTTGAATATGTACGGTCCGGTGGCTCCTACATTCACCTCGGGTAAGTGGATCGATGCAAGATCACGTTCCAGGGCTTTAGTAACCTCAGTACAGTAAGCCACTCCGCGTTGGGATGGATAGCGCGGGCGGACGTTCATAAGAAGACACGTGCGATCCGGAGAGAAGTAGCCTTCAGGTTTTCGTGCGACTGCCTTTTTGTTCGGACTAAATATCTCTGTCAGGTCCCGAACCGCATTCGTCACCTTATCCAGACTGTCTATTCCATCGATTGCTTCAATGATTGCGCGGTTAAAGCTTGAAAGCTGCGATAGTTCTTGGTCTAATGAAGAGATGGTGCCTATCCCTTCCCCCTCTTCCCCAGAAAGGGCCGAGGTGAATTTCTTCTCGATCTGTTCATAAGCTGTATTGATGTCCACGGGAGGTAGAGAATTTAGCTCTCCTCCGCCGATCGCCCGGCGGGCGAGCGCAATGCTCGCTTCAATGCGGGCGAGTTTGTTAGCGTCTAATTGGTAGAGGAGAAGGTATTGGTCCGGAATCTTGGGGGATGGCTCTACCAAATAGGTCACCTTGGCAAACTCGGGGTCCTTATCCAAAACTTGTTTTATCTTCTCCGCCGCGGAAAGGAGGGTCTCTTCACGTGCTTTTGTTGACACACCGTCTGGGTGTTTGATGCGAAGCAGCAGAGCGATGTAGTCCATCTGAGCAAGATAGGCTTCGTTCTTCCGGTATTCGTCAATTAGCGGATCATTACGTGGGAGGAGGTCCAAGGACGAACTTTTTAGCGGCAGGTTCTGAATATAATAAGCACCCGCTCCGGTGATGAGCAGGATAAATATTAGAATCCACCACGCGTAGTAACGTGTGGCATGAAATACCCATTGGAATATCCGTTCCTTGGTCGCTCTCATCTCAGGCGAGCGCCGCCGGTCAGGTTCCCGCTTCCTCGCTCGGGCTTGTAACAGTGATATCGTACCCGACCAGTTTGGCGGTCAAGCGCACATTTTGTCCCCCTTTTCCGATGGCAAGTGAAAGTTCATCGTCTGGAACGAGGACCTTAGCGCTTTTGCTGGATTCGTCGAGTTCCACTGAAATAACAGAAGCGGGTTCAAGGCTATTTTTAATAAGTTGTACGGTATCACTACTGTAGCGGACGAAATCGATCTTTTCCCCTCCGAGCTCCCGAGTGACCACGCGCACGCGTGCTCCACCCGCTCCAACGCATGTCCCGACCGGATCGACGTTTGGGTCGAGAGACTCCACCACTACTTTGCTCCTTCTCCCGGGTTCACGGGCGATGTCCCGCACTACAATGATTCCCTCTTCGAGCTCTGGAACTTCTAAACGAAGGAGCTGATGGACAAATTCCTTATGGGCACGCGAGATAATTATGCGTGGATCTCCTTGTGTCTTTTCCACGGATACGAGATAAGCGCGCAACCGCCCTCCGGCGCGGTAGCGTTCACCGGGTATGCGTTCCTTCTCCGGTAGGATGGCTTCTGCCTCACCGAGATTTACCCATACGTTTTTCCCCTCGAATCGATGAATCGAACCAGTGATTATTTCTCCCACTCGATTTGCATAGAGTTCGTATATAAACTCCCGCCGTCTACGCGTTATCTCTTGGCGAATCGTTTCCTCCGCTCTTTTGGCAGCAATACGGCCGAAGTTGATCTTATCGATTCTTTCCCCGTTTATCGTTATATCCCCGGAGCGGGGATCGATTTCCACTTCTACTGGAGAATTGGTGTGATATTCCTCTTGGTAGCCGGCAGCAAGGCCTTTACGAATCGCCGCGTAAAGTTCCTCACGCGTGATCCCCTTCTCTTTAGCCATCTCTTCTAATGCTTCGATGAACTCGATATTCATCTCGATACGGGGCGGCCCCGGTCACACTCCTTTAGCGCTTCACGAAAGAGGAAAAATCCCCCTACAGGGATAATCCACTTCACAAAGCAAACGCCTCTTTTTTCTTTCTACAATCCTTTTTACTATTATACGGAGCTCGATCTATACCGCCAAATTCAAATTGATGAGGAACGACGATGATCCCGATTTATTTTGAAGTCGCACCGGATGAAGAAGGCCTACGCCTTGATATTTTTCTAGCCGAGAGATTAGAAGGGGTATCACGCAACGCAGTGAAAAATGCGATAAAGAACGGTTACGTTCGCGTAGGCGGAAGTGTATGTCAACGTCCTTCCCGCAGGATAAGCTCCGGGGAAGTGGTTGAGTGGCATGCGCCGGTTAAACCGCTTCTTGTTCCAAGCGCGATCCCTGTTCCAGTTATTTACGAAGATGACCAGATAGTAGTGGTGAACAAACCCGCTGGTATGGTTGTTCATCCTGGGGCGGGAACAGACGGAGGGACGCTCGTTGAGGGGCTCCTTGCCACGCGGAGTCTTCCGGTGGATGATGATCCAAGTCGCCCAGGGGTGGTACATCGGTTGGATAAAGAGACAACTGGGATTATCGTGGTGGCGAAGACTGCGGAGGCCCTTGCTTCGCTGAAGAAGCAATTTGCCTCCCGCGTGGTGACTAAGTTTTACTTGGCATTAGTCGAGGGAGAAATAGAAGAGGAGGAAGGGTTGATTGATGCTCCGGTAGGGAGGGATCCGGCCAATCCACGCATGATGGCAGTAATCCCACGGGGACGTCCGGCAAAAACGGCGTTTAGAGTATTGCAACGTCTTCCGCGGAGAACCCTTATTCTCTTGCAGCCAAAAACCGGACGTACGCATCAATTACGGGTTCATATGCATTACATTGGGCACCCGATCATCGGTGATCCCCTGTACGGGCCAAATGGGGAGCACATGTTACTTCATGCGTGGAGAATTGCATTTAGCCATCCGGAGAGTGGGCAAGAAGTACGTTTCGAAGCGCCTGTTCCTTCGTGGTTTCCGGTGTATCCCTACGAAGAGCTGCCCTGGCCAGAGATCGCGGCTCGCAGGTAATACAAAGCGGCGAGGTATCCGGCACCGATAGCGACGTACAACGCCAGCAGGCGATAAGGGAGAACAAGGATGAGAAATATCATCGCGATAAAAGTAAGGACGGCCGCCGCTTTACCTGGAATCTGCGCTCCTTGTACCCTCCGAGCGCGGTAGTGAAGCACTAGCGCACCGATTCCCAACCCCAATTGGGGGATAAAGTAGAAAATAAGTGCAGTGATAGGTATTTCATCGATCGCCGCGAACACGCTGATCAACGAAGCATAGAGAAGCTTATCAACCGTGGGATCAAGCACTTTCCCTAGCATGCTTATTTCATGTCGGGTGCGTGCGACTATCCCATCGAGAACATCCCCAAACGAGGCGAGCAGAAAGCAAGCAAGCGCCACCTCTCGCTGTTTAACGAGGATTAGGGTTAATATCGCTGGAATTAACCCGGCACGGGCGATCGTGATCTTATTGGCGAGTGACATAGCAAGTGGATCTTAATTTCACCGGGGCTTTATGACAAGGCCTTGCGGTATTTCCTTTTTGCTCGCTATAATGCGATAATCGCTTGTCAGAGAGGAGAGATGGGATGAAGAAACGAGTGATCATAATGGGAGCAGCCGGGCGTGACTTCCACAATTTCAACACCGTATTCCGCAACAACCCTGATTACGAGGTTGTTGCGTTTACTGCAACCCAGATACCGGATATCGAGGGGCGGGTTTATCCACCGGAACTCGCGGGCGATCTCTATCCGGAGGGAATCCCGATAGAGCCAGAGGAAAACCTTGAGGAGCTCATCCGTGAGCATGATGTCGATATAGTTGTGTTCTCTTACAGTGACGTATCCAACCAGTACGTGATGGAGCGGTCGGCAATTGCCAACGCTGCTGGTGCCAACTTCATGCTTCTCGGTACGAAGGATACGATGATCCAACCTGAAAAACCGCTGATCTCGATTACCGCGGTACGCACTGGGTCAGGAAAGAGTCAAACCACACGGCGGGTGTCCGATATTCTTAAAGCGAAGGGGAGAAAGCTCGCCGTAATTCGCCATCCTATGCCCTATGGAAACCTGGTCGAGCAGGAAGTACAGCGCTACGAGACGTACGCTGATCTCGACCGGTACAAGTGTACGATCGAGGAGAGGGAAGAGTACGAGCCGCACCTCGACCGAGGCACGATCGTGTACGCCGGGGTGGATTACGAAAAGATCCTACGGCAGGCGGAAGCCGAAGCGGACATCGTAATCTGGGACGGTGGAAACAATGATTTCTCATTTTACAAACCGGATCTTTCCATCGTGGTTGTCGATCCGCATCGGGCTGGGCACGAGCTCCTTTACTATCCGAGCGGAGTGAACCTGCGCACTGCCGATATTGTCGTAATCAACAAGATTGATACCGCTTCATTTGATGACATTCAGTTTGTACGCAAGAACGTGAGCTCGGTGAATCCGCGTGCTAGGATCATCGAAGCGGCTTCTCCGATTATGGTTGAGGATCCGACGGTCATTCGGGACAAACGTGTTTTAGTTATCGAGGACGGTCCCACGCTCACTCATGGAGGGATGAAATACGGTGCCGGTACAATAGCGGCAAAACAGTTCGGCGCGGCAGAGATCATCGATCCGCGACCATATACCGTTGCTTCGATAACAGAGACCTACAAAAAGTATCCAAAGATCGGCCGGCTACTTCCGGCGATGGGTTACGGAGAGAAGCAAATAAGAGATCTGCAAGAGACTGTTGATCGAGTCGATTGCGATGCGGTTGTGATCGGGACTCCGATTGATCTTAATCGCCTAATTGAGTTTAAAGTCCCGACGACGCGGGTGCGTTACGAACTGCAGGAGATTGGATACCCAACGCTTGAGGATCTACTTAAGGACTTCTAATGGGTCTGTAGGGCAAATACGGTGGCAATAAGGATGCCCAACCCGATGCCGGATAGAAGACCGAACAGCGGATCCTGAAATGCCCATCCTACGATGCTGCCAACGACAAGTCCGAGGGGTATCAAGATGATGAAGTGACGTAGACGGGGCGAAATCGTACGTTTAGGCATCTGTCCAGTGACTGATTACCAATAGGAATGCGTTTACCACGCGGGGATCAAATTGGGTCCCCGCATTTTTCTTTAACTCCTCGAGGGCTTCTTCTTTGGACATCGCCGGGCGGTAAGGCCGATCAGAGGTCATCGCATCGTAAGCATCGACAACGGCGATAATACGTGCTTCTATTGGGATTTCCTCTCCCTGTAGCCCGCGGGGGTATCCAGTTCCATCGTAGCGCTCGTGGTGGGCGCGGACGACCTCGGCTGCCTCGCGGAGAAACTCCTTTTCCTTGAGCATCTCCGCTCCGTAATCCGGATGTTTGCGCATTTCTTTCCATTCTTCATCGGTTAGAGAGTCGGGTTTGTTCAGAATGTCATCCGGTACTTTGACCTTACCCACATCGTGGAGATAAGCAGCATAAGAGAGGGTTATTAGCTGATCCCCGGTTAGTCCAAGGCGTTCTCCGGTATGAAGGGCTAATCTTTCGATGCGGGAACAATGGCCTTGGGTTGCTTCGTCTTTCTCTTCAACAGAGCGAGCAAGAGCCATCATTTCTTGGAATTCTTCCTGTACGAGGTGAAAACTCGGGGGAGAGGAAACAAGAAGGAATTGAACGTCTTGTTTTACTTCGAAGTAGACTCGTTTAGGTAAGCCGTGATGATAGAAATAATCGCCAGGTCTAAGTAGGATATTGCTATCTTTTAATAAAAGAATGCCAGTGAGTATGTAGAAGAACTCGAATCCTTCCCACTCACTGGCAGCATCCAGATAGAATATCTTTCCTGCTTTTATCCTCTGTCTGGTCACCTCCACTTTACCTTGACGAGCAAGTAATTCAAGCGTTGCTGATGGCCGTTTTACTTGCTCTCGTTGGTCGCTGCGCCGCACAATTTTCAGGCCCGCGACCATTTTAAAGTACCTCTCTTGCCGCTAATCGCCCCCGATATGGATCGGTACAGATAGCGGAGTAACCCCACTGCCAGGAACTGTTATGAGTTGGAGGTTGAAGCTTACTTGGTCTCCACCAATATGTATTGGTCCAGCGGAAGCGGTTACCGCAACTACAGAGACTAGCAGGGAAAGCGCCAAGACCAGCAGTAGCACCAACTTTCCTAGCCTTTTCATCTAAAGCCCTCCTTCCATTTATTGATCTATTGCGATTATGCCTAGCGAGTGAGGACTTTAGACACAAAAGGTTCAAAAAGCTTAAAGAGCGGTACACTCTTCCCCCCTTTTTAGAAGAGAACGTTTGCATATAAAACTTTAGCGGATAAATGAGATATGGACAAGATCGTTGTGACAATCTTTGTCCGACGTTACAATGACGTGCGGTATCAATAACAAATACCGAATCAGGAGGAAGTCTGATGGGAGATAAGCGGATGATGACAATAGACGGGAACACGGCGGCGGCACATGTCGCTTACGCGTTCAGCGATGTGGCAGCAATCTACCCGATTACACCGAGTTCCCCGATGGGAGAAATCGCTGACAGCTGGGCAGCGCACGGCCGCAAGAACCTGTTCGGCCAAACGCTTAAAGTAACGGAGATGCAGGCTGAATCCGGCGCTGCCGGTGCGGTACATGGGTCCCTCGTTGCCGGTGCGTTTACCACTACGTTTACCGCCTCGCAGGGTTTGCTCCTCATGATCCCGAACATGTACAAGATTGCCGGTGAACTCTTACCGACTGTATTTCATGTTTCAGCGCGCGCTGTCGCCGCGCATGCCCTGTCTATATTTGGGGACCACTCCGATGTGATGGCAACGCGGCAGACGGGCTTCGCCCTCCTTGCTTCAGCGTCTGTACAAGAGGTGATCGACCTTGGACTGGTCGCGCACCTAGCAACACTGAAAGCTAAAGTGCCATTCCTCCATTTCTTCGACGGGTTCCGTACATCACACGAAATCCAAAAAGTGGATGTGGTTCCTTACGAAGAGATGGCTAAACTCGTTCCATGGGATGAAGTAGAGGCGTTCCGCCGCCGAGCGATGAACCCGGAACATCCTCATCTGCGAGGTACGGCGCAGAACCCTGATATATTCTTCCAAGCCAAAGAGGCAGCCAACCGTTATTACCTTGCCACTCCAGAGATCGTTGCTGAAACGATGAAAGAAGTGAGCGGTCTCGTTGGTCGGGAATACCATTTATTTGACTACGTAGGGGCCCCGGACGCCGAACGGGTAATTGTCTTGATGGGATCGTCATGTGATGTTGCTGAGGAGACGGTTAATTACCTGGTATCTCAGGGCGAAAAAGTGGGAGCGATAAAGGTACGGCTGTACCGACCGTGGTCGGCAGAGGATTTCCTCGCTGCTCTTCCGCAGAGCGTGAAGCGGATTGCGGTCCTCGACCGCACCAAGGAGCCAGGGAGCTTGGGCGAGCCGCTTTATCAAGATGTATCGACCACGTTCAAAGAAATGGGGAAGGAGATGCTCATCGTCGGCGGGCGGTACGGGCTCGGTTCAAAAGACTTCACTCCGGCAATGGTGCGAGCGGTATTCGACAACCTCGCCCAAGATGAGCCGAAAAACCACTTCACTGTGGGCATTGAGGACGATGTGACCCACACCTCCCTTCCGGTTGGCGAGGAAATAGACGTTGCGCCTGAGGGGACGATTCAGTGCAAATTCTGGGGGCTTGGCTCCGACGGTACGGTAGGTGCGAACAAGAGCGCGATCAAGATCGTAGGGGACAACACTGATCTATACGCTCAGGGGTACTTTGCTTACGATGCTAAGAAATCGGGCGGAATCACGATGTCCCACCTGCGGTTCGGCAAATCCCCCATACAATCACCGTATCTGGTCAAAAACGCCGATTACATCGCTTGCCATAACCCAGCGTTCGTCCATAAGTACGATCTCTTAGCCGGAATAAAGGACGGGGGGATATTTGTTCTTAACTGTCCGTGGCAGGGGGAGGAGCTGGACAAGAACCTGCCCGCATCCCTTAAACGAACGATTGCACAGAAGCACCTCCGCTTCTACACCATCGATGCTGTGAAGATCGCGTCCGAAGTGGGCCTAGGCGGGCGAATCAACATGATCATGCAGACCGTATTTTTCAAGCTCGCTGGCGTGCTTCCGGTAGATGAGGCAATTGAGAAACTGAAGGAAGCGATTAAAAAGACCTATGGCCGCAAGGGTGAGGACGTTGTCCAGATGAACTACGCCGCGGTAGATGCTGCTCTGGATAATCTGATCGAGGTTAAAGTGCCGGAATCATGGGCAAATGCTACTGGAGGCGAAGGGAAAGACGAACCCGAAGTGCCGGAGTGGGTTCTGGAAGTGATGCGCCCGATGGAGATGCAAGAGGGGGATAAGCTTCCAGTGAGCGCGTTCTCCGCCGAGCTCGACGGAAAGTACGAGTGGACCGGCCCGGACGGGACATTCCCCACCGCGACGAGTAAATATGAGAAACGGGGGATAGCTATCAATGTTCCAGAGTGGAACCCGGATAACTGTATCCAGTGTAACTTCTGCTCCTTCGTCTGCCCGCACGCTGCGATCCGTCCTGTGCTAGCTACCGAAGAAGAGCTCGCTGACGCGCCGGAAGAGTTCGTCACTATACCGGCACGTGGCAAGGGGATGGAGGGATTGCGATTTCGTATCCAGGTCAGCCCGCTTGATTGCACCGGATGCGAGAGCTGTGCCAATGTCTGCCCCGGATTAAGGGGGAATAAAGCGCTCGTTATGAAGCCGTTGTCCACGCAGCTCGATCCGCAGGTCGACAACTGGCGGTTCTTCGAGCGTCTTCCCGGCCATCCCGAGCGAGCTAATACTAATACTGTTACCGGAAGTCAGTTCCTGCAGCCGTTGTTCGAGTTCTCCGGCGCGTGCCCAGGCTGCGGCGAAACCCCGTATATCAAGCTCGCCACGCAGCTATTCGGTGATCGGATGCTGATCGCCAACGCGACTGGGTGTTCCTCAATCTACGGAGGGTCGGCACCCGCGGTTCCTTATTGCACTAACCGCAGCGGCCATGGGCCAGCATGGGGCAATTCGCTGTTCGAGGACAATGCCGAGTACGGGTTCGGGATTAACCTGGCGCTAGCCGCGCGGCGCGATCGGCTCGCTTGGTT
>CAZZJU010000037.1:0-14476 GCA_964654805.1 uncultured Thermotogae bacterium
AGTTGAAACAATGAGAAAACAGGGATTTCTAGTGTTGGATCGCAAGACCTGACCCTAAGTTTAACTAAGTTTAAGTTCTTCTCTAAGTTCTTACTAAGTTCTTATACAAACTTAAGTCGCAAGGCAGATGGTAACTGTGTACTTAATTCGCCGCAGTTTACACTTCGTACACTTCAAGGGATGAAATACGTACAAGTATGGTTAAGTTCTTATAGCTAGCCGCAATGTATTCACCGTGTCCAACAGGAATTCTCAGGAATGGGAGGCAGGTTGGCCAAATACTCCAGCTGTGGTCATCGACGTAAACCGCATGTTTGATTCATTAGTTAAGCTGACTTACCTTTTCTTTAATTTGGGATTAATCTCTTCGCGTAACCAGTCAGCGAGTAGGTTTACCCCGAGCACAATTGCAACAAGCGCAGCACCAGGGAACAGCGTCATCCACCATTTGCCAGCATAGATGTAATTTTTCCCCAATGAGATCATCATCCCCAACGATGGTTTACTTATCGGTACCCCTACTCCGAGGAAGCTAAGAGTGGCTTCCAACATTACCGCCGCTCCGAAGTCAACCGCCGCGATTACCAATATCGGCGGTATGGCATTAGGCAGGACGTGATGAAGCATTATGCGCCATCCGCTGCCACCCAGCGCGTGCGCAGCCTGAATGTAGTCTTCCTCACGTACCGTCATCACGCTCCCGCGCATCGTGCGTGCATAGCGCACCCAATCGGTGAGACAAATCGCCATGATCACTAACGGAATCCCCCCGCCTTTGAATATGCCGAGAAGGAGCATGGCCATCAATGTAGTAGAAAATGAGAACAGCGTATCTGCCACCCGCATTGTGACTGCATCAAGCACTCCGCCGTAGTAGCCAGCGAGTAACCCAATCAACATTCCTACTGTACCCGCAATGAGCACAACACTGAACCCTACCAAGAATGAGGTGCGACATCCGTATAATATATTGCTCAGAATGTCACGCCCCTGTTCATCAGTGCCGAGCAGAAACGGAGCCCGTCCTCCAGACATCCATATCGGTGGGAGCAGTGAATTCTGTAATGATAGTTCATGCGGATCGTATGGGTTCTGTGGTGCAATTAACGGAGCGAACACAGCCCCGATGACCATGATAATTAGGATCACTGATCCCAGTACAGCGCCAGGATCGCTGATGTAATGCTTGAACAATTTCCCGCTCCTGCTAGTCATAGCTGATCTTTGGATTCAAAAATGCGTATAGAATATCCACCAGGATGTTCATCGACAGCACAATAAACGCAGTGAGCATCACGTATGCAACGATTACGGGATCATCGGTCTCGTATATTGAGCGCAACAGGAGATTCCCCACTCCCGGCCACTGGAATATCGTCTCGGTAACGATGGAAAACGCGATCAGTTCCCCCATTTGCAGCCCGGCCATCGTTACCACCGGGATAAGCACATTGCGTAACGCATGCTTAAAGATCACCACTCGAGGCGGCAATCCCTTTGCCCATGCGGTTCGCACGTAATCCTCGCGCAGCGTCTCCAGCATGCCGCCGCGGGTGAGCCGAAGGAGCACCGCCAGTTCGTACATGCCCAGTGTGAACGCGGGCAAAATCAGGTGTTTGAGTCCATCGAATGTGAGGAACCCCGTGCGCCATGTACCAACGATTTTCACCACCTGTCCGCGCCCGAACGGAGGTAATACACGGAGAAAAACGGCAAAGATGAGGATGAGCAATATTCCGACTAGAAAGGTTGGTATCGAAATGCCAAACAGCGAACCAGCCATGATGCCACGGCTTAATATGCTGTACGGCTTCAGTGAAGCAACAACACCGAGTGTGACCCCCAATGACAAAGCAAGAAACATCGCAGTCATCGCTAGTTCTACGCTGGCCGGGAGCCGTTCGAAGATCATCTTCAATACCGGTGTAGCCGTAACGTACGACAGTCCGAAGTTGCCGTGAGCGATGTGATCGAGAAAAATGACGTATTGAATGTAGAATGGTTTATCCAGTCCGAGTGCTTTGCGGACCTCTGCCTGTTGCTGCTGTGTCGCATATCGCCCTGCCAGCGTCACCACGGGATCGCCGAGAAATTGAAATATAATAAAACAAATAAAGGATACAAACACAAGGACAAACATCCCCTGCATAAATCGACGAACGATATATGACAGCATCATCAATAAGGGAAGAGGTGCAGATATAATGTCATCCGTCTGCACCCCTTCCTTGCTTTCGCTCCTTTCTTAACCCTACTGGCCGATCGACATCTCCTTGAACACTAACCACGTGTCAGGCCGCGGTGTGAATTTGATGCCGCGTCCTTTGTAGATAGCGTAAGAGTCTTGCTGATAGTGAAGAGGAATAACTGCGATGTCCTGCTCCATCGCTACCTTGTTCAGCAACCGGAGGGCGTCAGCGCGCAGGTCAGGATTGATGATCCCCGTCGATGCTGCATAGATCTCATCCAACGTGGGATCACTGAAGTAAGCGCCGTTGAACCCTCCCAATCCCGCTTGCGGGTCTACAGTATGCAACAGTTTACTGAACGACCGGCCGAAGTCATAAGAACCGTCGAACCAGCCGATCAGGTAGAACTGAAGCTTATGAGCGTCCACTTCAGGGAAGAAGATCGCTTTCGGCTTCGAGTCTACCTTCACCCTAATCCCCACCTTTGCCAACTGGTTGGCCACCGCTTGCTCGATCTGCGCGTCTTGCACGTAGCGGTCGTTCGGTCCAGTAAGGGTGATGTCAAATCCGTTCGGATAACCCGCTTCCGCAAGTAGCTTCTTCGCTTCCACTGGGTCATAGGGAAGGCGCTTGATACTGGGGTCATACCCTACAGTGGGAGGATCCG
The DNA here is from genome assembly GCA_964654805.1 of uncultured Thermotogae bacterium. Classification (GTDB taxonomy): domain Bacteria; phylum Bipolaricaulota; class Bipolaricaulia; order UBA7950; family UBA9294; genus S016-54. The sequence continues at coordinate 2,857 of CAZZJU010000037.1, forward strand.
GTATCTGGCTGCACGGATAGGCATGTCCGAACATGACCTTTTGGATGATCTCGTCTTCGTTAATGGCCATATACATCGCCTTGCGCACGCGGACATCGGCCGTCGGGGTACCGGGTTTGTTACCCAATCCAAGGAAGATCGCACGTCGCGCTGGACGGGTGATTACCTGAACATTCGGGTTATTAGCGACCGTGTTGAACAGCTGAACAGGAATATCCTGCAAGATATCAACCTCTCCAGTGAGAATGGCTGCCAATCGGGTGGATGGCTCGGTAATCGGCTTGATTATTACATATTTAATGGAGGGAGCACCGCCCCAGTAGTTGTCATTTGCCTCCAGCTTCAAATACGAGCCCTTTACCCACTCCACAAACTTGTACGCACCTGTACCAATAGGATGTTCGCCGATATCGCCGATCGACCGCGACTCCGTTGATTCTTTGTCCATAATGAAGATCTGGGGAAGGTTTTCCACGAAGTACGGAACCGGCACTTTAGTCTTGATATCGATAGTCCACGGGTCGCCGTTAACCGTGGTCACCGACTTGATCAACCCACCGAACGACAGGAACTCGGAAACGGGATACGGCTGCTTCAGCCGCTCCATTGTGAACTTCACATCCTCCCATGTGAAGTCATTACCGTTGTGGAATTTCACCCCCTTGCGCAGATGGAAGCGCCAGGTAAGAGCGTCAACTCGCTCCCAAGAAGTTGCCAACGCTGGTTCCAGTTCTCCCTGTGCATTACGCTGCAAGAGTCCGTCGAAGATATTAGCCATTATCGACAAGTTGCAGTCAGAGTCGGAACCGAGCGGGTTCATTGTTTGAGGTGGAGCAGCTACTGCTACTACGAGGGTGTCCTTTGAAGCGCTTGTTCCCGTCACAACAAATGTACCAATCACCCCTATGACTAACAAGCTCAGGGCTACCGCGAAGGAAACTTTTTTCATCAACTTACCTCCTTATTTTCAACTATAGTTTATTTAACTCTTTCCGCCTAACAGTCTTCTTCCTCCCTCGATCACCTCCTGTATTCACTTTCTTTTCAGAAAGATCTTTTTAGAAGCGTAGGAAAACTCACGCAATATTCTTACTATACTTTGTCTGGCACGTTTTGCAAGTGTTTCCGTAACGTCTCAATGTTTACCGAAAGAAGCTCCTCTACATGAAAGGCAATATAACCACCGGGTTCTTTTTGCTCTATGCATGCAAAATCGGGATCTAATATTACGTTTTTCATACTAGACTAGTTTGCCGACATCCTAGCGGTTTATAAAGCGTGATCCGGTTTGTCACATTTGAAGGAGGCTGAATTCTACGCTGGTCGCATGCAATCCTCCGCAAGTATCACTCGCGTGTAACGCCGATATTGCTGTATGTCCAGCTAATCCAGCTAAAAGGAATTGAAAATGATGTACCTGCACGTTAGCATTTTGTAATGTGTGATGAAGATGATCAGGATTAAGACAGCGGCCATATCCATCATATTGATAGTGATACTTGCGGAAGCAGCGGTTTTCGCATCAGCAGGCTCTATTTACATCGGACACGGAGCTCCTACTGCAATTCAGTTCTCTCCAGATGGGAAGCGGCTAGCAATCGCCACGCACCACCAGTTAGAAATTCACAATGTGTCGAATTTAACGCTAGTGCGTACATTAGCACATAACGATATGGGAGTGCTTGCGTTCACGTTCATCTCTAATGATTCCATTGCGGGGATTACCGGAAATAGGCAACTAGTCACGTGGAATCTAACTACAGCCATGCCGGTTCACGTACAAACCTTGTCCCTTGAAAATTTGAGGTTAACTTCGCTTGTAATAAACCCAACGAGGAAATTTATCGTATACATAACTAAACAAGGATCAATCGCAGTAAACAATGCAATGACTGTTACCTTAATCCACAAGCTCAAGTTAAGCGGTGACCGTCAACCGACTGCTATTGCATTGGGCATTGGGCATTGGGGTCAGGTCTTGCATTCCAACACTAGAATTTCTGCATTGTTAACAGAGCAGAGGGATCAAACCTTTCCTCCTATTCTTGATGTTTTGATGTTGTGAAATGGCGTTGGGTTCTTTTTTATCTCAAGCCACACGGCTATGGCGGTGCGGTGAAAAAGTTGCACTACACAGATGCGCGAACTTGAGTTGGCTCAAAGTCTCAGATTTCCCATAGTGTCCGGATGGGTAGGACGTAGAGACCATCTCCAAAGCTGGCGCTCATCTCTCCGTCGTACAGGACGACGCCTGCGACAAAACGCTCTTTCAACGCCTGCTTCAGCTTTCGTAGGCCGCGGAAGTCTTTATTCGTAACCGTCGCGGAGGCCTTCACTTCGATGCCGGCCACTTCGTGTGCAGCGCGTTCGAGTACGATATCCACCTCAACCTTATCCTTGTTGCGAAAGTGATAGAAACGGATCTCCGCTTCGTGCCAACTGGCCTGGCGGCGCAGCTCTTGGAACACGAATGTCTCAACGAGGTGACCGAGAGTCTCACGGTCGCGGCTGAGGTCCCGCGCGTCGAGCCCGAGCAGCGAACAGGCCACTCCCGTGTCTCCTACGTGAACCTTGAGGGTCTTGATCAGCCGGCTCATTCTGTTGCTGTGCCACGACGGCAGGATGTCCAACAAGAAGATGCGCTCAAGGAGCGTGACGTATTCACAAATCGTCGGACGGCTTAATTGGAACGGACTTGCCAGATCGGAGATGTTGAGTAGCTGGGCGGTCTGTCCAGCAGTAAGCTCAAGCAGGCGCGGAAGTGCATCCAGAGCGCGGATTCTCGCCAGATCGCGCACATCCCGCTGAATGATGGTCCCCACGTAGTCTCGATACCAAGCGCTGCGGCGGTGGGTCCCCCGGGCAAGCGCTGCGGGATAACCGCCAGAAACAATGCGTTCAAAGAGTTCCTCTCCTAAACGCTCGTAGCTCCTTGTCGGGAATGCCCCAGTGAACAGCCTGTCGAAGAAGGAGGGGACCTTCCCGGCGAGCTCACACTGCGCCAACGGGTGCAGGCGAAGGATCTCCATCCGCCCGGCGGGCGAGTCGGCGAGCCTGGGGACAAAGAGCACGTTCGCCGATCCCGTAAGGATGAATCGGCCAGGAGTACGATCGCGATCCACGGCGAGCTTGAGTGCGGTGAACAGCTCGGGAACGCGCTGCACCTCATCCAGAATGGCCCGTGCCGGCAGATCGTTGATGAACCCGGCTGGATCTGCCCTGGCAGCGGCGGCTACGTCATCATCGAAGCTGAAGTAAGCGTATCCCCTCTTCTTACCGAACGCTTGTGCCAGCGTCGTCTTGCCACATTGGCGCGGTCCGTGTATGAGCACCACGGGGGTATCCGATAACGCTTCGGCAAGCGAGCTTTCTATGAAACGCGGGCAGTACAATTCAACTTTATGTGGCGGCCAATTGCAAGTTTAGACCTCGGCTATTTGAAAAGTTGTAGCGCGGACGATTGAAAGTCAGCCCTCCTCACTGATTGGTGATGAGTACGATTCACCGCTTTTGGTGGGCAGGGGGCCTGGTCTTGCGATCCAACATCCGAGTCTATCTGACCATGGAACATTTACAGACCTGGCCCTGAAAGTCACGCCTCCATCATGCGAACGCCTTACGTGATCGAGGTCCACACGTCCCTATGCATCCCCAAATCCTTTCCACCTGAGTCTCAGTCGCCGCAGCGCTCGTAGAGGCCGAGATCGGGAGCAATGCCGCAAATCCTGAGGTTGCCGTTGATGTCAAGTACCGGAAGACCTGGCGCTGAGATCTCGACGGTGCCGGCATCAAGGCAGGAGAAATCCTCCCCTAGTTGGAAGTCCCCGGCCTCTGGGTCGGGGAACAAGGGATCGGAGGAGATCGCTTGAATCTCTTCGTATATTGGAAAACCTACGCTTTCATCCACGCGCACATCGCTGAGGTCGCAGTGGTAGATATGGATCTCCACCTTCGCAGGATCGCGTTCGCCGATGTAGAGATCCCGCTGTGACCCTAGCCGCCGTCAGCAAAGTCGGGAGTCTCATTGTGCCGAATGATGGAGTCCCGTATCCTCGCTTCAAGGATGGATCCCATCCTCCTCCCGTTTGCGGCTGCTGCGCTCAAAGCGAAGCTGGTACTGGAGCTGATGCGGGAAGGGAAATGCAGTTGTCTGTGCGATCCGGTGTTCATCGGGAGATGGAGTCTTCTCGATCCAGCGGACGAACCGATCTAGAAGTCGACTTACGATAATCCCCCAATTATGGCTGACTGGCTCGACCAAGTGTCGCTGACCGACGCATCTGGCCTTCCGCTCCCGTCGGATCCGGCCACGGTCGTGCGGACAACGGTCGGCACGTTCCGAGCACACGTTCAAATAGTCGAAGATGCACCGCGCGGCGTGTTCGCGACATTAGCCTCAGGCTGTTGGTGGTCGCTTAGCGTCTATTGACTCGTCACCGAGGAGGACGTGGAGGCTACTAGACTCGAGCTGCACGCCGGAGAGAGTTCCGTCCAACATCGATGGAAACCGGAATGGTCGGTGCCGGTGGCCTATTCCTCTTCCGCTACAAGGCAATCGATGTTGGCACGTAGGTTTTCCGGTTCATCTACACCCGACCATGGGCAACCACTGATTCCGACCGGATCTTCGAGTTCGATGTCGTTGCGCGGTAATCAGGAACGCTGATCTGGCCTTACAATCTAACCATAGCAGGTCAAGAACTTGCAACCTACCGCAGTTTTTCACCGGGATAACCTGCCACTTGACAAATGTTCGGTTTCATGCTATGGTAATTCCGATTATGAACAGGACGAGAGAAGTGCGGATTACTACTAATGTAGCGTGTGCAAGCGGATCTTCCCGCTTCTCTCATCTTGTTTACTGGATTACTATGTTTACGCCCGCCCGGGCCTAGTAGTAAATACTAGGTCAAAGCGGGCGGAAGAGGGCTGCAGGCTGTGCCTGTGGTCTTTTTTTGTTGAAGGAGGTGATCGGAAAACAAACAAACTTGTAAACCGAGAAGAAATGTATCTTATTTTCAAGGAGGTTAAATGTGAAACGAGTTATTACATTGCTGTTCATTGGGCTGATAATTGGGCTGAGTGTCTCTGCTGCGGCTGCCGATACAATAAAGATCGGTGCCCTCATGTCTCTCACCGGCGCACTGGGGCCGTACGGACCGCCGATCGCGAATGGAGCGAAGTTGGCAGTTGAGCAGATCAACGCTGCTGGTGGAGTTTTGGGCAAAAAACTTGAGCTGGTGATCAGGGATACGGCAACTTCTCCGGATGTCGGTCGTGATGCTGCGAGGAAACTGGTCGAGCTTGATCATGTTCCGGCGATTGTCGGAGCCCTGTCAAGCGGGGTAACGATCGCCGCTTCGAGCGTCACTATTCCGGCTGAAGTCGTACTTATATCCCCGGCTTCTACGTCACCGGCCATCCCTGCACTGAAAGATAATGACTACGTATTCCGTACAGTAGTCTCCGACGAAGTGCAAGGGATAGTTCTCGCCCGCTTGGCGTTGATTCTCAACTACAAAAAGGTATCGGTAATTTACGTGAACAACGCCTATGGAAAGGGTCTTGCCGATGTGTTCAAGAAGACATTTGAGTCGTATGGTGGACAAGTACCCGCTACCGTCCCGTACGAGGAGAACAAGCCCTCATACCGGGGAGAAGTGGAAAAGGCAACCGCAAGTAATCCTGATGCTATCCTCATGATTAGCTATCCGGTTGACGGGAACAAGCAAATCGTAGAAGCGGTAGAAGCTGGATATCAGGGTAAGTTCCTGTTCTCAGACGGTATGAAAGGCGAAGGAGTCGCTCCTGGACCGGCGTGCCAATCCGCGGATAATCCGGGACCGATTGAGGGCTCTTACGGAACGGTTGCTGCAGCTGGGTTCCACACTGCTCAATGCGACGCCGATTACGAGAAAGAATTCGGCAAGAGCACAGTGCCGTACTATTACCAGGCATATGACGCAGTCATGCTGATCGCCTTGGCGATCGAGCGGGCCGGCAAAGCAACAGGCCCGGCGATCCGTGCTAATCTGCGAGCTGTTGCCAATCCTCCTGGTGTGAAGGTCTACTACAACGAGTGGGCCAAAGCGGTGTCCCTGCTGAAAGCAGGTAAGGATATCAACTACGAAGGGCTTTCCGGCACGGTGGACTTCAAAGACAACGGTGACGTCGAAGGTGGAATCCTCATCTGGAAGATCGACGGCTGCCAGGTGGTTCCGGTGCTGAACGTGTCGGGATAATCGCCTCCTGCCTCCTATAACTTCTTCTCTCCTCTTGTTGTGGGGTGGCCCGAAAGGGCTACCCCCTTCTTCTTTTGCAGAAGAAGGGGGCGGAACAAGAAAGAGGAAAGGGAGGAGGTTCTTATCTCCTCTCTTCTCTTCCGAGCAGCTAATCAGTCGGTTTCCTCTTCCTGGGAGGAAGAAGTCCTTGAGGACGCCAAAGCAAAACTATCTCCAACAACACCGCGATTAGAATTATACGCATGCTTGCTGCTTGAGTGGCGGAAACCGGGAAGTACTTAGTGAGAAAGTCCGTCCCCGCCCAGATACCCCACACGGCGAAGCTACCAAGGATCGCACCACGGTTGTTCCCGCTCCCTCCGAGAATCAACATTACCCAGATCAGGAACGTACCGTAAAACGGTTTAAACGAAGCCGGCGAGATGAACCGAGCATAATGCGCGTACAAGCTACCGCCGATTCCCATAATCATCGCACCAAGCACAAGCGCCTGTAACTTAAACGCGAACGTGTTCTTCCCAAGCATGGAAGTAGCATCCTCGTCTTCTCTGATTGCTCTTATAACCCTTCCCCATGGAGATCTGGCAAGACGTTCAACGATGAGGTACAACACGAACAGTACTGTCAACACAAGAGCTAAATAGAACCAATCGTACGATTTAGAGATTAGATCATGCAGCCATGTCGGTAGGTTCGGATGTGCGCTGAGGAAACTATCCGTCCCTCCATGGATCACCTTATAAAGCGGAGATGGAATCTGCTGGATGCCCCATACCCCATTGGTAAGCCAGGACTCGTTATTTAGGACCAGTCTTATTGACTCGGCAATCCCAATGGTGGCGATTGCCAGGTAATCGGCACGCAGACGAAGGGTGGGAATTCCGATCAAAAGCGCGACGATTCCGCAGACGATCGCCGCTCCCAGTAGACCAAGAATAAACGGGAGTTCAAACCCACCGAACGTTCGCCCCTCCCATGGACTGGGAGCCGGGCCGGAAATGAGGGCGGAAGCGTATGCTCCTAGCGCGTAGAATCCGGCAACCCCTATATTGAACAAGCCGGTGTATCCCCATTGAATATTGAGGCCAAGGGAAAGGACTCCGTAAGTACCAGCCGTAATTGCGAAGAAGACGATATAGTTTAAGATGCCGACGAAGTATTCCATCAGTCCCCCTTTCCTAGAATCCCGGTCGGCCGCACGAGGAGCATCAATATCATGATGACGAACGCCACCGCCGGTTTATAACCGGTTGAGATGAACGCTGTGGACACCTCCTCAGAAATCCCGATGATCAGCCCGCCGAGGATTGCTCCGTACGGGTTCCCAATTCCCCCCAAGATAACACCGGCGAAGATGGAAAGAAGCATCTGCCATCCGAGTTCAGGAGTAATGAACTTATTTTCGATCCCGGATAGGATTCCGGCCACAGCGGCTAGTCCGCCTCCGATCACCCATGTCCACGCGATAACCCGATCGGTGTTGATCCCGGTCACCCGGGCGAGAGCTGCATTGTCAGCCATCGCACGCATCGCCTTGCCCATCTTCGTATACCGCATGAACAAATATACAAGGGTTACAAGGAGCATCGCCATTAGGATAATGAATACCTCATCCATCTTGATCCGGGCGGGTATTCCGGGAATCGGCAAAGCTACTTGGATCCGTTCAATGTAGTAATGGGGCTGTGGGCCCCATACGAATTGCAGTACATTGCGCAGCCCCAGGGCAAGCCCGATCGATGACATCATGAGGATAATCGGGCCGGAATGACGCAACCGTCGGAAAAGAACTCGGTCGATCAGGATCATCGCCACCGCGGTTAGCCCGACCGCCAGGATGAGTGCCAGGATGAATCCCAACCCGAAAGACAGCGGCCCCAACGGCGTATTAGGAACTCCGATCATCGTGAACAGCCCCAACAGACCGAGGGCGATGTACGCGCCAAGTGCCATGACATCTCCATGGGCGAAATTGGAAAACCCGAGTATGCTGTAGATAAGCGAAACTCCTATGCCGCCCAATGAAAGGATACTACCCGAGATAATACCATAAACTAGAAGTTGAGGAACTCTAGCAAGTGTTGACATATCACTCCTATCCGCCGAGGTAAAGCCTTCCCACCTCTTCGTTCTCCAGAAGGTTCTGCCCTGTGTCTTCAAACCGATTTTGACCGGCAGCGAGCACATAGCCCCGGTCCGATAACTTAAGCGATTCCCGGGCGTTCTGCTCTACGATCAGGATTGCCACACCAGTCTCGTTTATCGCGGTTATCCGCTCGAATATCTCCGCTGCTAGCTTGGGGGCGAGAGCAGCCGACGGCTCATCGAGCATGAGGAGCTTGGGATCGAGCATCAGCGCACGTCCCATCGCCACCATCTGCCGTTCTCCTCCGCTCATCTTCCCTACCCGCTGATTTTTTCTTTTCCTCAAAGTGGGGAACAATGAGTAGATTTCTTCGATTCTGTCCGAGAAATCGTCCGTGCGAATGAACGCCCCCATCTCCAGGTTCTCCTGCACAGTAAGGGAAGGAAAAACGTTCTCCACCTGGGGAACATAAGCCATTCCCAAACGGACGATCCTGTCTGGGGGAAGCCCGGTTATATCCTGCTCAGCGAATTTGATCGTTCCCGAAGTTGGGGTGAGCAACCCAAAGATCGTCTTCATCAGGGTCGACTTACCCGCTCCGTTCGGCCCGATGATTGTCACGATCTCCTGTGGGCTCACACTGATCGATACGTTATGGAGGACCTCCATATCCCCATAACCACTTGTCACCCCATCAACCGTCAACAGCGACATACTGTCCTCCAAGATAAGCCTCCAGAACCTCCTCGTTCCGCTGCACCTCCGCCGGCTCACCCTCCACAAGCTTGCGGCCCTCGCTCATCACGATCACGGGATTACACAACCGCATTACGAAGTCCATGTCGTGCTCGATAAGGAGGAACGTCGTCCCCAGCTCATCGCATACCCGCTCAATCGATTGAGCGATCGACTTGAGTAACGTTCGGTTCACTCCAGCTCCGGGCTCATCGAGCAGAACCAACTTCGGCTCGCTCATGAGCGTTTTACCGATCTCCAGCAGTTTTTTCTGTCCACCGGAAAGGCTCCCTGCTGGCTCGTCAGCCAGCCGGGCAAGACCGAGGAACTCGAGCACCCCCATCGCCCGTGCCTTAATCAACCGTTCCTGCTGAGCCACACTGCCGGGACGAAGAAATGGATATAACAGGCGTTCCCCGATCTGCCCCCACGGAACGAGCATCAAGTTCTCCAACACAGTCATCTCCTTGAACTCGCGAGGAATCTGAAACGTACGTGCGATTCCTTTACGGAATATACGATAAGGAGGCAATCCAGTTATATCCTCATTTTGGAAGATAACCCTTCCCTTATCCGGACGAAGGAATCCGGTGAGGAGATTGAACACCGTCGTCTTTCCGGCCCCGTTCGGCCCGATCAAACCGGTGATAGTTTCGGGGCGGACGGTGAATGAGCAGCTATCCACCGCCCGCAGCCCACCAAACCACTTCGAGAGGTTTTCAACTTTTAGCATCATCTTCCCACCTCGCAAAATAAAAAACCGCAAGCCATTTGGCTTTCGGTTTCACCGGGTCGAGTAAACACCAACTCGGTGTATTACTCGGCCCAAAAAGTCATAAAGAAATTAAACAAGATGCCTGTAAAAGACCTTCTCACCTCCAAGCTAAGGGTCAGTACCATTTTTATCCTCCTAAAACCGATCCTAGCAGAGCAGTGCGCAATTGTCAAGCCGTGAGGTGTACCAATAAACTGATTGCTGAACGAAGAGGTGAACACTGCTGCGATTAATCAACAAAGATGGGTTTAAGATGGTAACTTTGAAGGTGCGTAAGAAAAAAATCTTGGCACAATCGGGGTGAATTTCCCGATGAACTCGGCTTCCTAGAGGTGGAATTCGCTTCTGCAGTTATCCGGAGCTTGTGATCTTTGTAATGAAGGTTACAATTTAACGTATGTTAAAGTTAATCGCGCTTACGATTATCGGAACCGGTCTTCTGTTCATCCTCACCGGCTGCTGCATCGGAAACCTCTGCTTCTAGAAGGCCGGAGGCAATCGCGGTCTGCCCGAACGACACGCCGCCGTCCCCCGGCGGGACGAGCTCGTTCGTGAAGTAAGCAAGCCCCGCCTCCTCAATCCGAGCGCGAATTCGGGTCGAGATCATATCGTTGTACGCCACCCCGCCGGAAAGGGCGATCGCGTTTATCCCGGTGCGGCGAGCGAACTCGATCGCAATCTGTGCCGTTCCGTCGGCAAGATACGCCTGCGCGCTCGCCGCGATATCGGCCGGAGATGCCGAATCGATCCTCAGGTAGAGCTCACGAACCCCCGAAACCGTATCGAGCACTCTCGATCCATCGCGTTCGATGAGCTTCGGTTGGAGTTCGGGAATCGGCCTTCCCTCGACCGCCGCGGCCTCGAGGCGCATCGCCGGCTCGCCCTCGTAGGTCCGGGTGGTGGCGACTCCGAGAAGCGCGGCGACCGCATCGAGGAACCTACCAGCGCTTGTGGTGGGCGGTGCGTTCAACCCGGTCGCAAGCTGCCCCAGGACCGCGTTTATCTCGGCGTCCTCCATCCCCCGTTGGCGCAGCAACCGAGCGATCTCCACCCGGTCGACCCCGGCAGCGTGAAGATAGGCTGCAGTCATGCGCAGCGGGCGGCGTGCGGCGAGGTCCCCGCCGGGAAGCGGCACTGGAGAGAGAGAACCGACACGGGAGATCCTCCCGTTGCCGGCAACGAAGATCTCACCTCCCCACGCTGTTCCATCTATACCGTACCCGTAGCCGTCGAGTACGATCCCAACCGCTTTCTCGAGTTCATGCTCGGCCATGACTGCCGCGAGGTGAGCGACGTGGTGTTGCACCCGCACGAGCCGTGCCCCGGTCTGCGCGGCAAGCTCCTCGGCGTAGTTGGTGGTAAGAAATCCGGGGTGCAGGTCGCAGGCGATGACCCGCGGAGGCGGAGCGCCGGTTATCGCACGCAGATGGTCGATCGCCTCACGTAGGAATGCGAAGGTATCTAGGTCGTCGACCGTGCCGATGTGTTGGGACAGGGTGACCCGATGATCGAAGTAAAGAGCGAAGACAAGGTCGCTCTCCGGCCCGAGCGCGAGGATCGGCGTATCTCCAAGGTCAAGCTCGAACTGCTCGGGCACATACCCGCGCGATCTGCGCAGGAGCTTCGCGGTTCCTCCGCTCACCCTGACTACGGAATCGTCGCACCGGGCGACGATCCGCCGGTCATGCAGGAGATAGTGGTCAACGATACCGGAAAGCTCTTTCCCAATGCGGCTGTTCTCAATCAACATCGGGCTTCCCGGCCGATTGGCACTTGTCATCA
>CAZZJU010000038.1:0-13924 GCA_964654805.1 uncultured Thermotogae bacterium
GGTGTCCTGACGCTCGTCGTAGCCAAGCTCGATAATCCGGCCGCCTGCCTCGATAAGCGCGCGCAGAGTTGCCTTCTTACGTACGATCTCGGTGTAGTACTCAAGGCTCGCTGTGGTTGTCACTCTGTCGAGAAGCTCATTCAAGTAGATGCGCCCCCCGACCTTTTCCATCTCATCCCGTTCTTCCAGGCGGTTCGCCACAGCCACAATGTCCGCTGGCTCCCCTTTGTCAAAAAGTTCTCTGATAACTCGGAAAATTACGCGATGGCTGCGACGGTAAAAGTGCTCCGGCCGCAATCTTTCAAGGAGGATGGGAACTGTCTCCTCCGGTTCAAGAAGTGCTGAACCGAGCACGATCTGTTCCGCTTCTATATTTTTAGGTACATCTCTCAGTGCCGTTCCCTCCAGCTGCGCCACTCCCTTCACCTCCCTGCTCATTATATGACCATCGCAAACAGTGGGCAACGGTAGTAATATGACCGAAACCCCGCTTGTTAACGCACTTATCGTGTAAACATGCGGAGAAACAAGACAGTTTCTTGCTTGACACATCAGCGCATGCAATTAACCCGGTTTGCATCGAAAGAAGTAATGCCTTCCGAACTCCCTCTTGACAAAAAGGAATTTTCATGTTAGATTTATAAAAGACTTTTATAAAAGTGTCATGCAAAAGTCGTGGAGGCAGGAGGAGGGCGTGATCGGCGCTAGAGGGAACCGGGAACTCTTCAACCGCAACTTGACAAGGATTTTCTTGGCGCTGAAAAACGGATCGCCGCTAAGTAAAAATGACCTCTGCCAGCGACTTGAACTCAGCCGCCCCACGGTAGATCGGGCGATTTCTCAGCTCCTGGATAGCGGTTTCGTACGACAAGATGGCCGTGGGCCATCGGCAGGCGGACGACGAGCCATCCTTTATGCAATCGATTCCCGGGCCCGTTATACCGTGGGCGGCGATTTGGAAATCCCGGAATTGAATATTGTAGTAGCCGGACTTGACGAAGTTCCAGTAGTATCCAAGAGCCTTACCATTCCTTCTCACCTTGTCACTGACCCGCAGAAAACGCTCTCGTTTGTGGCGCAGAGCATCGAAAATGTCTTGAACGAAGCGGGTATTCCACTGCAACGCATAGTAGGAATCGGACTGGGGGTGCCTGCATTCTTGCGGGATGAGACGATCACAATATCCGGTCGCAATCTACCCCATTGGGTGCGGGTACCGGCCAAGCGCACGCTGGAACAGACGCTTGGAGTTCCGGTGTTCGTCAACAATGATGTCAAATTCATGTCGTTAGCCGAACATCGCGCAATGGGCTACCGCGATCGGGTGATGGCCTACCTCGCATTGCGACGCGGCTTACAGGGAGATATCCGCATGGGTGGCAGTGTCCTGATCAACGGCAAGCTGTTTCACGGGGGCAACGGTAATGCCGGTGCCCTTTATCACGCCTACGTCGAAGCAAACGAAATCTCTCAGTCAACAAGCGATGATCCAGCAACAATGGTTGAACAGCTTGCCGATCGATTGCTCGAGCCAATTGTTCACTTGCTGCATCTATTCGATCCCAACCGACTGGTGGTCAACGCCACTACGCTTGGGGAAGGAGAAGAAGCATTCATCAACGCAATCTCCAGTCGGCTGGAGCGGATGCACTACGAGGGAGTGGAACATGGTATGACGGTGACTGCTGCTCGTGAGCAGAAATTGAGTTGCGCTAAGGGCGGTGCGTTGTTTGCGCTGGAAAAGGCGCTGCAGCGCCCGATTGAGCTCATCACATAACAAAAAAAGGAGGTGGTAACAAACAAAGCAACATCCCAGCACCGAAGCCACAAAATCCAAGAAGGAGGTAGAGGATGAAAAAGGCGATTATCGGGTTGATGATCGTAACGTTGGTCGGCATGTTTGCCGCAATGGGCCAAGCAGCAACGCAGAAGGTCACAATTGCGGTCGTATGGAGCGGTCAGGAACTACAGGCATTTCAGGATGTAATCGCGCAGTTTGAGAAGGATACTGGGATTCAGGTCACCGTCGAGCCGGTGGGACGCGATTTGCCTACCTACCTGATGGTCCACTTTAAGAGCGGGAACCCGCCAGACATTGCTGCAATGCCGAACCCCGGCCAGATGAAGCAGTTCGCTGAGCTGAACGCGTTGGTTCCGTTAGAGAACATCGTTGACATGAGCCAGCAGCCAAAGGGGTTCGTGGATCTCGCGACCGTCAATGGTCATGTGTACGGCATCTTCATGGACGCTGACGTCAAGAGCCTTGTGTGGTACGATCCTAAAGTGTTCGCGGCTAAGGGATACAAAGTTCCTCAGACGTGGGATGAGCTGATGGCGCTTACCAAGCAGATTGCCCGCAGTGGCGGTACTCCGTGGGCGATTGGATTGGAAAGCGGCTCGGCGTCCGGTTGGCCGGGCACTGACTGGATTGAGGATCTAATGCTTCGCATTTCCGGGCCGCAGATCTATGATCTGTGGGTGCAGCATAAGATCAGCTGGCTCAACCCGTGCGTCAAGGCAGCGTGGGAGGCGTTCGGCGAGATCGCGCTCAATTCTAAGTACGTGTACGGTGGTACTGCTGGTGAGTTGTCCACCAACTTCGGCGATGCCGCCAATCCGCTGTTCACCAATCCGCCTGGTGCATACATGCTCAAGCAGGCCACGTTCATGCAGAGCTTCATCCAGAAGGCTAATCCTAACCTGAAGCCGGGCGTAGACTACGACATCTTCCCGTTCCCGCCGATGGGACCGGGTATGCCGACCCCGATCGAGGGATCCGGTGACCTGATGAGCGTGTTCAACAACACACCCGAGGCTCAGGCCCTGATTAAGTACCTCGCTTCAGCCAAGGCACAGACTATCTTTGCCACCAAACTGGGCAAGCTCGCAGTCAACAAGACGGTCGACCCCAACATCTACACCAACCCGATCACCAAGAAAGCGTTCCAGATTCTGAGCAACGCCCAGGTGTTCCGGTTTGATGGTTCGGATATGATGCCCGCTCAGGTCGGTGCTGGTACGTTCTGGACCGGCGTGCTCGATTACGTGAACGGTACTCCGTTGAACACCGTGCTGACCAAGATCGAGCAGAGCGCGGAAGAGGCGTATAAGTAAAAAGTTCACCCTCAGTGCGGGGACCGATCGGTCCCCGCACATCTTTTTCCGCAAACAACACGGAGGTATGGGCAATGCGGACAAAGTGGTACCACCCGTGGCTGTACGTCGGGCCTGCCTTAATTATTTTGGGATTTTTCCTCGTATATCCATCTATCGAGACAATCATCATCTCATTCTACGGTCCGAATTCCAAACAGTTCGTTGGCTTTGCAAATTACGTCTACGCGTTTACCGATCACACGATGCTCATCGCGTTCCGCAACAACGCGATCTGGCTAGCGGTGTTCACTCTGTTCACCGTTTCATTTGGGTTGATCATCGCGGTGCTCGTCGACCGGGTACGATACGAAAAATATGCAAAGTCCGTAATATTCCTTCCGATGGCAATTTCCATGGTCGGAGCGAGTGTAATATGGAAGTTCATGTATGCCTACAGACCGGCAGGAGTACCCCAGATCGGCTTACTAAATGAAATTGTCACTCTGTTCCACGGCAATCCGATCGCGTGGTTAATTCACTCACCCTGGAATACATTTGCCCTCATCGCGATCGGGGTGTGGATGTGGACAGGGTTCTGCATGGTGGTGCTGTCAGCTGCCCTTAAGAATATCCCCAAGCAGTTAACAGAAGCTGCTAGGATCGACGGGGCTAACGAGTGGCAGATTTTCCTGCGAATTACACTGCCGTTATTATGGCCGACAGTAGCGGTAGTCACAACCACGATGATCGTGTTCGTGCTCAAGATCTTCGACATCGTCTACGTAATGACCAACGGGGCGTTCTCCACTGATGTCATCGCTAATGTCATGTATCGAGAGGCATTTCTAAATGGAATAAGCGGCAATTATGGCCGAGGCAGTGCGATTTCCGTGGTCCTACTGTTGCTGATCATCCCAATGATGTGGGTCAATATCCGCCGATTCAAGCGACAAATGGAGATAAGATGATGACTAGAAGAATGTTTGGTGTACCAACGCGAATGATATTGCACGCAGCGATCATAACACTGGTGATCATCTGGCTGTTGCCAACACTGGGCACATTCGTCACCTCGTTCCGCACTCCGCAGGCGATCAATAGTTCCGGTTGGTGGACCGTGCTATCGCAGCCGTTCAACTTCACTCAATACACATTGGAAAACTACCGCATGGTACTTTCCCAACAGAACCTTGGGTTGGCGTTTCGCAATAGTCTGTTCATCTCGATCCCCGCTACCATTTTGCCCATCTTGCTCGCTTCGTTCGCCGCGTACGCGTTCGCGTGGATGAAATTTCCGGGTCGGGACCTGTTATTTATGATCATGATCGGGCTGTTGGTTATCCCACTCCAGATGACGTTTATTCCCGTACTCACCGTATTTAGCAAGATTCACCTGAACGGAAAATTCATCGGCATCTGGCTCGCTCATACGGGATATGGGCTGCCGCTCACTATCTATCTAATGCACAACTTCATCGCTGGGTTGCCCCGCGATCTGTTCGACTCGGCAGCAATAGATGGTGCATCTACATTGAAGACGTTCTTCCGTATCGTTATGCCGTTGTCGGTGCCGGCGATCGCTTCGGTGGCCATCTTCCAGTTTCTGTGGGTGTGGAATGACCTGCTAGTGGCATTGATATATCTGGGAGCGAATCCCCGGGTGGCGCCGTTGACGGTGGTCATCGCTAACCTCGTCGGTTCACGTGGACAGGCGTGGTGGCTACTCACAGCCGCGGCGTTCGTGTCGATGATAATGCCAATGTTCATTTTCTTCGCGTTCCAGCGATATTTCGTCCGAGGGATACTCGCCGGATCGGTGAAGGGATGAACGAACTTCTCCAGCGGTTACAAGTGCTCAACACGAACGGAATCAGTATGCGTGCACGTCTGCGCGTAACCACTACTGTTAACGGGAGAGAATTGTCCCTTTATCATGCGGGGATGAATAAGAAAAGAGTACACTTTGGCCTGTTTGGCCGCGATCTTCTCATCACAGCGTGGATGCTCGGCGAGCTATCGTTTATGAAATCGGCAATCCAATTTGTCTGCGGAACTATCGGAGAACGATTCAATCCGATAAGCGGAGAGGAACCGGGAAGAGGATTGCACGAGTTCAGCCATGTCGAAATGCGCGGTCTTCTAACACGTTATGACGCAGCCGATGTCAGTCTTCTCCTCCTTATAATCGCCGATTGTTATCTGGAGCGGAGTGGAGATACGACACTGATTGAGGAGGAACGTGTTCCCCTACGTGCAGCGGTGGGATACCTCATTCGCCATATTGAAAACGGATTTTTTGTGGAAGACCCTCACCGTTGTGGAGCGGACCGCTACGCGCTTCGAGCAACTTACTGGAAAGACTCCCATCTTCCGGGGCGAGTGGACCCAAGTTACCCGGTGGTGTACACATTGGTGCAGGCACAGGCCGTCGCTGCTCTACGTGCTGTTGCCCGCTTGCGAGAACTATTGCAGCTTTCGCTCGATACTTCGGCCTTAACGACCAAGCTTCTCTCCCGGCTATTTACAGATCTTTGGGACGAGAGACTATCTTTTCCGCTCATTGCCCTGGATCAAAAAGGAACTGTGAATGGAATTTCATCGGACGGGCTCCATCTTCTTTCCTACCTTCATCCGGAAGATGTGCCATCTGACAAGCTTGCAGGCATTACAATGAATGCGCATCATTTAGCCACGCCCGTGGGATACCGCACTTACGCGCCCGGGCAGCCTGATTACTCGCCTCATGCGTACCATCTAGGAGGGATATGGCCGATGGAACAGTATTTCATCGCCAAGGGAGCGCTGGTTCACGAACAACTGGAACTCCTGGATGTAGCGTTAAGAGTGGTCAATGCCCTGGAAGAACTGGGCTTTGTGGAGATTTATTATTTCAAGGACGGCACAGGACTAGCAGGACCTCAGCCTGGGATAACGGAAGGGTGCGAACTGCAGCTCTGGTCAACGGCTGTTCCTGCAGGGTTTCTGTCGCTGTTACAACTAAACGGTAAGGAGGATTGATGCGAATAGAGGATTATCTGGATTTGATCGGCTCAGAGATGATCGCGCGTATCTACACAACGGCCCGCTCCCTCTATCAATTAAAGATACTGAATATTAATGCAACATATCACGGAGGAGGAGTGGCTGGGATGCTTCAAACCATCGTGCCGCTGATGAATGAAATAGGAATAGATGTAGATTGGAATATTCTCTATGGTGAACCGGCGCTCTTCCAAACCACGAAGAAGCTACACAATGGACTCCAGGGAGAGCGAATCGCGTTTGCCGAGGATGAGTTCACATCCTACTTGCGAGTTAACGAAGCATTCGCTCGATACAGCCCGATATGTCACGATGTTGTAGTAGTACACGACCCACAACCACTTCCCATGATTCACTATCGGAAGAAGGAGGGGCCTTGGGTGTGGAGATGTCACATCGACCTTTCCACCCCGGATGAAGCGGTTTGGAGAATGCTCAAACCATACGTCCTCCGCTATGACGCGATTGTCGTATCATCAGAGTCGTTCAAAAAGAAAGACCTTCCTTTGCCTACATACATTATTCCTCCTGCTATTGATCCGTTTTCCGAGATCAACCGTTCACTCACGGAAGAGGAAATACGCACAAAACTGTCCGAATACGGTATTCCTCAAGACAAACCGCTATTAGTCCAAGTTTCCCGCTTCGACAAGTGGAAGGATCCTCTTGGCGTCTTGCGCGTATACGAAAATGTAAAAAGAGAGTGTGACTGTCGTTTAGTCATGCTCGGGAACATGGCGAGTGATGATCCCGAAGGGCCGATAATCTACCAGCAAGTGGCGAAACAAGCTAATAAAATGGATGATGTCCATCTGATCACGAAAACGGATCCGTTACTTGTCAACGCCCTGCAGCGAGCCGCTACCGTCGTACTCCAGCTCTCCTTAAAAGAGGGGTTTGGCCTTACCGTCTCCGAGGCGTTATGGAAGAAAACACCTGTAGTAGCCAGTCGCGTTGGAGGTATCCCATTACAGATCAACGACGGAGAGACGGGATATCTTGTCACCCCGCAGGATTACACCGAAATCAGTGAACGGGTGCTTAAAATTCTAGAAGACCCCGGTTTTGGGAAGAAACTAGGCGAAGCTGGATATGAACATGTACGGACTAATTTCCTCATGCCAAGGCTCATTTCCGACTGGCTGCATCTGCTGAACGATATAACATCCTCGTAAAATTCCATTCGAAAGGGAGGGAAATTGCCTGAGTTTAGACGTGGACCGATAAATGATCGTTGGGTAATCATAGCACCGGAGAGAGCAAAACGTCCTTCCGACTACAAACAGAAAGGCCCAGAGCAACCTGCCCAGCCGCCGGAGAGTTGTCCGTTCTGTCCGGGCAATGAGGAGAAAACTCCACCGGAGATCTACCGTGTGCAGGAGCCCGAAGGCAGCTGGCTGGTGCGGGTTGTACCGAATAAGTTCCCGGCGCTGAGCGACTATCCAGACCTCGGGTGCACGGCTGTTGAAGGTATCTTCGATCGTATGAACGGGATCGGTACACATGAGGTGATAATCGAAACGCCGGAACATGCCAAGGAAATACCGGATCTCCCCATAGAACAGATCAAGCTGATAGTAGACACCTATATCCTGCGGCTGAGCAAACTACGGGAGAATGAGTTTTATCAGTACGTGCTCTTGTTCAAGAACCACGGTAAAGAGGCAGGAGCATCCCTTACTCATCCCCATTCTCAAATTATCGCCACACCGATCGTTCCCTCACACGTGCGTGAGATGCTCCAGGCGGCAAAGGCGTACTACGAACAGAAAGAACGTTGCTTATTCTGTGACATATTACTGACGGAGTTGCAGGCCGAGGATAGGGTTATAGAAGTAACCGATGAATACGTGGTGCTTACGCCTTATGACTCACGCTTCCCGTTTGAGATGATGATCTATCCGCGTGTACATTCCCACGATTTCACTGAAATGGATGAGAAAACCCGATGGGGACTGGCACGTGCTCTGAAACGTACCCTGTACAGGTTGAAGGCCTTACTCGGTGATCCACCGTACAACCTGGTCCTGCACAATTCTCCTAACCCTGCCCCTCGTCCAGGGGAACCGAAGTACTGGTCAATCCTTCCTTATGATTACCACTGGCGGATGGAAGTCATTCCACGATTGACCAAACTAGCAGGATTTGAATGGGGAACTGGCTTTTACATCAACCCGATGCCGCCGGAGGATGCGGCCCGCTACCTGCGCGAGGTGGAGATCCCGGAAGATTGAACACTCGTTCCAACCGGCGTAGTGCGCGCAGTTCTTCGGGTTTCCCCAACTTCGCTCGTCTGATCGCACGGGAGATTATCTCGATTGAGCGGTCGTACGTCTCACGGTCAACCGGGTAAGGGGTCCCGTCCTTACCCCCGTGAGCGAAACTGTACCGTGCCGGATCGGTAAAGCTCGGTGCCGCTCCGTAGACGAGCTCGGCGATCAGGGAAAGGGCACGCAGCGTCTTCGCTCCCACTCCCGGAGTGGTGAGAAGCGCTTCGAATCCCTGTGGTTGCACGGTATACGTCTTCAAAAATATGCGGGAAAGCCTTTTAGGATCGATGTCGGAGAGCATAACAGTATGCCTATGTGGCAGTGTGACGCGCTTCAGCCTGACCAGTTCCTCCACGATCCTGACCGGTTTCTCCCGAGCGATCTTCGCGCTCGTCTCCCGCGTGTTCGCACTATTCTTCGCCACAAGGTTCAAGCTCGGAGCACGGACGTCGCAGCAGATCGCGGTGTGCGGCTCGCACACAAAGCTGGAGACAGCGCGGGAGAACCAGTGGTAGCGGCGGGCCATGCGCGTCTTTTCGTTCATTCCCTGCTGCACCACAGCCCAGTTCCCTTCCCGATCGAAAAAGAAGGCGTGGTGATAGATCCCGTATCCGTCCTGGATCGCAGCGGAATCGACCTTGGCTGCGGTGCGGCTCGCGTAGATCAGGCGGTCTGCGTCGACCCCTGTCCGATCGCCCCACACCGCGATCTCAGTGGGAGTCTTACGCGATGTCGCTCCCTTTCCTCCAGCAACGAACAGCCCCAACGCCTCCTCCTCTCCCTTGATCCCTTCCTTGATTGCCCCGCAGGTAGTGGTGGTAAGGCCGCTCGAGTGCCAATCGAACCCGAGCACGCAGCCGAGGGCCTGAAACCAATACGGGTCGGAAAGCCGCTGCAGAAACCCGGTCGGTCCGTATTCCAGAATGACCGCCTCGGCAATCTTCCCGGCAAGGGCGCGCATCCGGGAGAAGAGCCATCTCGGAGCCTTCCCGTAGTGAAGCGGTAGATCAGCGGTACCAGTCTTCATACATACACTATACAAGATATTTCCGCGCCTAACTAACTGGAGTTTGAGCTTACATCTTGAGTAGTTTTCGGAGTAGAGGCATCGAACTTCGTTTCTTATCCAGATAGACAACTGCGAAATGTTCATCTTGATAAATCAGACCAATTTGGTAAGATTTTGTCGGTGAGCTGAATGATCAAGAGGATCTATCTCGACAACAGCGCTACAACTCCGGTCGCATCGGAGGTTATCGAGGCGATGGCCCCCTATTTTGATGGAGCTTACGGGAACGCTTCCAGCCTCCATTCATTCGGGCAGGAGGCACGCCGAGCGATCGAGGAAGCGCGGGCCCAGCTCGCAGAGACGCTCGGAGTGCACCCTGAGGAGATATTCTTCACCTCCGGAGCGACCGAAGCGAACAATCTCGCGATAAAGGGGCTTGCGTTTGCCGATCCAGAGAAGCGTCACATCATCACTTCGAAGATCGAACACCATGCTGTGCTTCATCCGTGCGCGTGGCTGGGGAAACAAGGGTACGAGGTTACATACCTCGAGGTCGACTCATTCGGGCGGGTTGATCCGGAAGCTGTCAGGGATGCGATCCGTGATGATACTCTCCTTGTCTCCGTAATGACCGGGAACAATGAGATCGGCACGCTGGAGCCGATTGAAGAGATCGGAGAGATCTGTCATGAAAGAGGCGTCCCGTTTCATACCGATGCCGTCCAGGCTTTCGGAAAGGTCCGACTGCCGATGGAAGCGATCGATCTTCTCTCCGTGTCGGCACACAAGCTGAACGGGCCAAAGGGAGTGGGGTTCCTGTATGTGCGCAAAGGACTCAAGTTGACTCCGCTCCTACACGGAGGGGGGCACGAGCGCGGCCTGCGAAGCGGGACAGAGAACACCCCGGGAATTGTGGGGCTGGCTGCGGCGGCGCGGCTCGCGTTCTCCGAGATGGACGAAATGGCGGCCCGATTGCGCGCTTACCGTACCCGGCTGATCGAAGAGATCGGAAAGATCCCAGGAACACGGCTAAATGGCCATCCCACCGACAGTCTTCCTCACATCACCAACTTCAGCTTCGCCGGGATCGAGGGTGAGAGTTTGGTTATGCGCTTGGACGAACATGGGATAGCTGCATCCACTGGTTCCGCCTGCTCATCCCCCAATCTCGAACCGAGCCACGTCCTTCAGGCAATCAAGGTCCCTCTTGCCATGGCGCACGGGAGCCTGCGGATCAGCACCGGACGCGACACGAAACCGGAGGATATCGAGACCCTCCTCTCCGTACTTCCGAAGGTCGTGGAGGATCTGCGGGAAATATCCCCGTTTAAGGTAGGTGAATGATGTACACCGAAAAGGTGATAGAGCACTTCCGTCATCCGCACAACCAGGGCAAACTTCCGGATTATTCGGCGGTGGGTAAAGTAGGAAACATCGTATGCGGCGATGTGATGTGGCTTTACATAAAAGTAGAGCCGGACGACAACGGACGCGAGGTAATCTCTGACATATCCTGGGAGACGTTCGGCTGTACAGCGGCGATCGCCACTTCGTCTATGGTCTCGGATCTCGCGAAGGGCAAGACTCTCGAAGAGGCAATTGCGATAACCAACAAAGATGTCGCTGAGGAGCTCGGGGGGCTCCCCCCGGTGAAGCTTCATTGTTCCGCTCTCGCTGCCGATGCATTGAACGAGGCGATTTACAACTACCTTAAGAAAGCAGGACGGGAGATACCAGAAGTATTGGAGAAGCGTCACGCCCACATCGCCAAGGAAATGGAAGCGCTGGAGAAACGATACGCTGCGTTCTTGCAAGAGCAGGAAACAGCGCATGGAAAGGAAGGATAGACATGCACCTCACGAAAAAGTCCAGTTACGGGTTGATAGCGGCAATTGAACTTGCCTCAAGCGATGACCCCAGTCCTATCTCAGCTGGGTCGATCGCCAAAAAGTACGGTCTTCCAGTGCCGTTCGTCGAGAAGATCATGGGGGAATTACGGGCAGCGGGAATAGTGAAATCGCGCAAGGGTAGACGCGGTGGGTACACGCTAGCGGTTGACCCGGAAAATGTTTCACTCCGGCAGATTCTCGAAGCACTTGGCGAGTCTTTAGATCTCGTACGATGCGTGCGTGCTGATGAAGCGACATGCCAGCTGCTCTACGTATGTCCGGGGAAGGACATTTGGGGAGCGATCGATGAGCGATTTAAAGAGCTGCTAGACTCCCTGTCCCTAGCGGATCTCTCCTGCTAGTGTGAGATAGTCCACCACAAGGAGCATGGGTCACGACTGGCAATACTAAACTAATTAAGGAGGCTTAACGATGCGGATCCTCTTCGTCTCTGCGGAAGTTTCGCCGTTTGCCAAAGTGGGGGGTCTTGCCGATGTGGCGGCTGCACTTCCACGTGCGCTGCACGGACTCGGCGTGGACGTGCGGATCGCCATGCCCAAATATCGCAAGGTAGAGGGAAAAGCTGACCTGAAAGAGCTCACGCGCTTCACAGTTCCAGTGGGCGATGCAGACAAAGAATGCGTGGTCTCCCGCGGCTATCTGCCGAAAAGCGATGTCCCAGTTTACTTTCTTGACAATGCCCCTTACTTCGACCGTGACCAAATCTACGGCGAGAAGGGCGGGGATTACCCGGACGCATTGGAGAGATTCGTATTCCTGTCACGCAGTGCGCTTGAACTGCCCGCTTCTTTAGATTGGCAACCCGATATAATCCACGTAAACGACTGGCACACCGCACTCGTCCCCGCATACTTACGCGCCGGTGTCGGCCCACGAGATGCAAAGAGCATTCTTACTATCCACAACCTGGCTTATCAAGGAGTATTCCCGTGGGATAGATCCGCTGTCACCGGACTTCCCCGTGACGTTCTTTCCGCGTTCAACCACCAAGGGAAACTGAACTTACTCAAGGGAGGAATTCTGAACGCCGATCGGCTCACTACCGTGTCCCCTACCTACGCCGCGGAGATACTCGAGAACGGAGAAGGCTTGGAAGAGGTGCTGCGCGCGCGTGCTGATGCGTTGACCGGTATTCTCAATGGGATCGACGATACTGTCTGGAACCCGGAGATCGACCCCCATCTGTGGGCGAACTACTCGGCTTCGGATCCATCCGGCAAGGAGGAGAACAAGAAACGCTTGCGCGCTGAGCTTGGGTTGGAGCAGGAACCCGCTGCTCCTCTGGTCGGTATGATCTCCCGCCTGGCATCACAGAAGGGGTTCGACCTTGTCATGAACGCGTTCGACCGGATGATGGCCCTCGGGATTCAGTTCGTCATCCTTGGTACCGGTGCGCAGGAGTACGAGGACTTCTTCCGGGCGGCTGCGTCCCGCTACCCGGGCCGGGCGGCCGCGCTCATTACCTTCTCCGAAGAATGGGCGCACCGGATCGAGGCAGGAGCGGATATCTTCCTTATGCCTTCTCGATTCGAGCCGTGTGGCCTGAACCAGATGTACTCGCTACGCTATGGTACCATCCCGGTTGTACGGGCGACCGGCGGCTTGAAGGACACCGTCACCGAGTACAACGGTGCAACGGGAAACGGCTTTGTGTTCACCGAGTACACGCCGGACGCGATGCTCGCTGCTTTGCGCCGTGCGGTCTCCCTGTACCGCGATGATCCGACGGCGTGGGCTGTCCTGCGCAAACGCGGGATGGAGGAGGACCACTCTTGGAATGCCGCTGCCCGCAATTACCTGGAGTTGTATCGCATGCTCAGCTAGTCAGCTAGAAAACTTCGCTGTAAACTCCGATTAATCAATCCGCGCTCGGTGCCTTGTCGAATACGGTGAACCGTTCCTCGTTTCGGGAGATTACCGCACCGGCGTGTGTGACCTCCCCGTGCAGTGTGTAATGCCCGACCGGGAGACCAATCGGCTTCCACTTCCCCTCCCTGAGCATGGGAGTGGTAACGGTCACCCGGTCGTGAGCGGGAATATCAACGCGTTGCCGTTCCTCACGCCATATTTTCCCTTGCTTATCTTCCAGCCATAGGTGCAACTCGGCGCCGGTGAATTCGGAATTAAGGTCATTGACGATCACAACGTTGTAAAGGAAAAACGCGTTTCGACCATCCTTGAGCAGCCGATTGCGCCCAACTACCAGCGATACCAGTACCGGTTGGAATCCGATCTGCAGTGCCTTATAGCCCAGTTTCGGCACTCGCCAATAGTCCACTACGCTCCAGGTGATCGCGGGCCACGGATCCATAAACATAAACTGAAATATCCCGGTCATGCGCCCCTCACGTCGGTAAGTCTCAATCCCGAACTTAAGAAGACGATATTGGTATTCCTGGCTAATTTTTACAAACTCAGCCAGGGTATCGGGCAGTTCCAGACCAGCCACTCCAAACGTCTGATCGTACTGGAAGTCGTGGTACGCCCACTCATCCCAATCGGGTGGCCATAATTTATCGGCCGGCATCATGCGGCGCATGCTGTCCAAATTGGGCAAGGCCTGAGCTCCGAATTCGTTCGCAAACGGCGCCCCTGGA